>CAMOQY010000026.1 GCA_946623295.1 uncultured Lachnospiraceae bacterium
AGCGGCAGGGAGCCTGAGGATGTCCCGGAAAAGACGGTCATCGAGCTGAGCGGGAGCGCGTCGGTAACGGACTGCAGCGAAAACTACCTTCTTCTCGATACGGTCAGCGTTTCAAAGGATGGCAAGAGCTTCAGCCGGGAGCTTCCCTTTGCAGGCGTATTCCAGGAGCTTCTTCAGGAGCGCTACGATGGTGATATCTACCTGCGCAGCCGCTTTTATATAAAGGATCTTCCCTCCAGGATGGAGGCAGTAACAGAGGATCCCGCTCCGGCGGTTATTACGGTAAACGGCAGCGAGCGTATCCTGAATGGCAGCTGGGACCGTGAAAGGGAGTTCTCACGCGGCGATATCACTGATCTGCTTAAAGAGGGAGAGAATGAGATCGTCAGAAAGATACACTTCCATCAGAGCGAGGCTGTTTACTATGCGCTTTACGGAGAGGGAGTTACCGAGACCCTGAAAAACTGCCTCAGCTATGACACCGAGATCGAGCCTGTATATCTGGCGGGAGATTTCGGAGTCAGCATGAAAGAGTGCGTAAAGGGACAGAAAGACGGTGTTCTGCTCGGGAGCGGTTTTTGCGTCGTGAAGCGTCCGGATGAGGTGAGCGAGCTCGTCACGGGAGGCTACCCGTTCTTTGCAGGCAGGATGCGGCTCCACAGGGAAGTCGATCTGGAGGATACCGAAGCCGTGCTCAGGTTTGCCGGCCGCTTCCAGGCCGCAAAGGTTTTCGTAAACGGCAGCGAAGCGGGAGATCTTATTTTTGACAACGAGCTCGATATCTCCGGATATACGAGAAAAGGCAGAAATGATATCGACCTTGTGCTGACCGTCAGCAACCGGAACCTTTTCGGACCGCATCATATGCTCAGGGACGAAGAACCCGTAAGCGTGGGCCCGTACTCCTTTGATCTTCCGGATACATGGACGGACGGAATGAGCCCGGATTACAGAGAATCTTATTCCTTTGTACAGGTACCTATAAAATAAGTTTTCACATCAATATTGATTGATCAGGAGGTTTGAAAATGAAAAAGACAGCAAAGATGATTTCTCTTCTGCTCGCAGCGGTCATGGCTCTTTCCATGGTTTTTGCGGGCTGCGGCTCCGGAAATGGAGAAAACGGCGGAAATAACGCCCCTGCAAACAGCAACGGCGCAAACAGCCAGAGCGGTGATGTCAGCGGCGAGTCCGGTGAGGCGCCTGTACGCACGGGCGACGGCATCCTTAAGATCGGCGTCGAGAACAAGGGCTACGGCGATAAGTTCGCCAACAAGCTCGCCGAGGCGTTTGAGGCAAAGACAGGTATCCCTGCCAAGGTTACAAAGTCAAATTCCAGCGACTGGATGGAGACTACGCTTCTGGCCGGATCAAAGAACAACGATATCGACGTCTTTTTCGATATCACCAACCTTGCCATGAAGAACCTCGCCACGGCCTACTTTGTAGACGAGGTCGAGAGAGCCTATGCCGACATTACGGATGTTTATGATTCGAAGCTTGAAGGCTACAAGGAAGACATGACAGTCAGAGAGGCCGTGTTCCCTTACAGCCTTGATGCCTGCACGTGGGGCGGTGAAGATGCCGGATACGGCGATGGCAAGCAGTATTTCGTAAACTGGGCGACCGGTTTTGAAGGGCTTGTATATAATAAGTCTCTCTTTGAGAAATACGGAATAACCGTTCCCAAGACGACAAATGAAATGTTTGCCGCGATGGACAGGATGAAGACACTTGCGGGCGGCAGCTACGCAAAGAATTCCGACGGATACGAGATCTACCCCTTTGCATATTCAGGCAAGGTCAACTACCTCGATTATCCCATGCTTGTATGGTGGGCACAGTACGATGGCATCGACAGCTTTAACAACGGTATGCACGGTATGGATGTAAACGGCAATTACACCGCAGAATCCCAGAAGACCGTCGGCAAGCTTTCTGCCTTTTCCATAGTCTCAAAGCTCCTTGATGTAGATAATAAGTACACTGATCCGAACAGCTCAAGCTACAGCTTTACCGACGCTCAGGTCATGTTCCTTGCCGAGCAGGCATTTATGATGTCCACAGGCGACTGGCTGGAGAGGGAGATGTCCACAAACTTCAGCGAGAGTATGGAGATCGGCTTTATGCGCATTCCCGTCAACAGCGATATTGTTGCGCAGTGCCAGAGTATCAGCACTGACGAGCAGCTCTCACAGGTCGTGGCTTATGTCGACGGCGAGACGGCCACAAAGCCTGCATTCGTTTCCGACGCCGATCTGGCCTTTGTAAAGAGCGCCCGTTCCATGTACTGCAGCGAGGGCAATCAGCACATTTGCTACATCCCCGCTTACAGCGATATGATCCCCGAGGCAAAGCAGTTTATCAAGTTCATGCTTTCCAAGGAGGGGCAGGAGATCATGCTTGAGTATTCCTACGGCAACATGGCTATGCTCAATCTTGACGTTTCACAGTTTGATTATTACAGCAAGCTTTCATCTCTGCAGCGCTCCAAGCTCGAGATCATGCAGGGCGGAGACGGAGCTACATTTGTAGGAAAGAATTATGTCCATCCCATGAACTACGCGGGCGGACTCGAGCTTACCTACAATCATATGGAGATGTCCTTCGGTGTAGTAAAGAGCTCAGGCGCCTATAAGACCGCAAAGGATTTCTGGGAGTCCGAATATGAGCGCATCGCGTCGAAGTTCACCAGTATGATGGCTCAGGCAGGCGTATCCAACTAAGCATCCGCCGGAAAAAGGGAAACAGATATCAGACAGCTATTCAGTTTTTAAGGGGGCACTTATAATGCATAAGGTTTTCAGGCGTATATTGATGCTGGCACTCAGCGGCGCTATGATTCTGCAGCTTTTCGGCTGCGGAGGCGCTGCTGAGCCGGCTGCCTCGACGGAGGAGGTCGCTTCCTCTGAAAATGATGCCCAGGGGCAGGCTGAGCAGCCTACACTTGATGGTATTGCTCAGATCTGGTCTGCGCCTTCTACCGTTAAGATCGATCAGAACGATATCGAATACGCAAACAAGGGAGAGGCGAAGCTTTCCTACAATGCCGTAAAGAATGAGTATGAGAATCATCAGCTCATGATAACGGCTGCATCCGATATCGACAGCTATTATCTCGAGACTGCTGATCTGACATGCGGTACGAATGTACTTAGCGCGGACAATTTCACAGTCTACAATGAGAAGTATATAAAGTATGCCGAGTCGTCCTACGGCAGCTACTCAATGCCTGATGCCCTCGTGCCTCAGGATGCGGCAAAGACTCATGACGAGCTGCGCGCCGCAGCGGATCATAACGCGGGACTGTGGGTCACCGTATATGTGCCCGAGGACACCCCGGCGGGTACGTACGAGGGCAGCTTTAAGCTGACGGTCCAGGATGTCGAGACGGAGATACCCGTCTCTGTGACGGTCAACGATTACGTGCTTCCCAGGACCACGAGAGGACAGTCGCTCTTTTCCTGGAGGTATGACCGCGTAGGAGCCGGAGAGCTGGATTCCAGCATCGAAATGATGGACTTCTACTATCAGTTCTTCCTTGACTACAGGATCTCGCTTCAGTCGCTTCCGCTTGAGAGCAACGACCCTGCCGAGATAAAGCGTGTGCTTGAGAAGTACTACGATACACTCTCTACCTATTCCATAGGACCCGACCCGGGAAGAGTCTGGGGCGGAGAAGTGCTTACTTATGCAGACGACACCAAGAAGATGATCTACACCATCGCAGAGATGAGCGGCCCCGAGAAGAATTACTTTGACAAGGCAATGCTCTATGTAGTCGATGAGCCTGATCTTCGGGATGAAAACACACTGAATGCTACGCTCAGGACGATCGAGAGCGTAAACGGCATGCTCAGGGAGTGTGTCGATTATATCAGAAACGATTCCACCGGACGTTTCTCCTCGTTCAAGTCGATAAAAGGCTGGGATAAATCCATCACTGATATTCCGAATATCATGCCGCTGCCGATCACTCAGAGCCAGTGGACGTTCGGAAGCATCAACAACCCGGGAGCAGAAAAATACCTTTCCGCGCTCAATACGGTCTGCCCCATATTTGAGGCTTTTAATGACCAGCTTGGCTCAAAGGTACTGGCTGCCTGCGAGAAGTACGGCATAGAGAATATCTGGTGGTACGGCTGCAACGGTCCCCTTGCACCTTACGGCAACTATCACCTCGGAGACAAGAATCTGCTTGGTCCTCGCACGGTATCATGGATTCAGGCAAAATACGGTATCGAGGGCAACCTCTACTGGGATGCCGCAGCCTATACAAGCGAGAAACCCAACTGGGACCAGTATATGGATGTATACACAAACCCGATGCGGATCGAGGGCAGTACTGCCGGAGACGGATATCTGACCTATCCCGGCAGAGTGTATGATATCTACGGGCCGATCCCCTCTGTCCGTCTGATGGCTATCAGAGACGGAATGGAGGAGCTGGAGATGCTCTATGCGCTCGAGGATCAGTACAAGGAACTTGAGGGAGCATACGGCAGCGGCTTCAGCGCCAGAAGATGTATTACCTCGCTGGTCGACAAGGTCAGCTACAACGGTTCCGCTCTCTACGCGGACGGAGAAAAGGGCCTTGTCTTTGACGATGTGAGAGCTTCGCTCATCGATTCCATCGTCTGGAACAACATGGGCATCGGCTTCGCGCTCAGTGGCTATACATTAAAGAACAACATAGCGCTTGTTTCGTATTATGTTTCAGATACCTGCAAGGTATACGTCGGAGACGAGCTCCAGCAGAGCGTAGAGGGCTGCCGCTACGAATACGAGCTTGATCTGAATGAGAATACGTCGATCGCTCTGACCATAGAGGCGGCTGACGGGACCCGCTACGACGTACTGAGCTTTATCGCATATCCTACAAAGACGCTTCAGTCCTTTGAGGATGCAGCGGTGACAAGCGCGTTTACTACTACCGAGGGCGGATCTGTCGTGCTTTCGAGCGACGCGCAGTACGCTACCGAGGGCAATAGCGCTCATATCACTCTTTCCGGTGTGATCACTGGAAATGAGCTTTTGGATGCGACCTTCGTGCCGAGCGTTTCGATGTCGACGGATATTCTGGAGAACATCACTGATCTCAGTGAAGTAGATGCCTTCAGGATGGACTTCTACAATGCGCTCGGATCCTTCAAGGTACGTGTAAAGGTATACAGCGGTACAGCCTTTGTGACAGTGGGAGAGTATACGATAGACTCCGGACACAACAGCGTAAATGTTGTTCTTTCTGACGTCTCGTTCTCTGCAATGGCACAGGCCGACCGTATAGTATTTGAATTCGATAACAGCTCGGACGGAGTCACGGCCAACACCTATGACTTCTATATCGACGAGATCGTGGCTACGGAATAAGGAGGTGAAAAGTATGAAAAAGGATATCATGAAAAAATCACTGCTTATACTTCTTGCTCTTATTCTTGCGTGCGCCGCACTGACGGGCTGCGGGGGCCAGACCCCCGCTCCCTCGGAATCGGCCGCGGAGGAGTCGTCCGCAGAACCTTCGGATGAGCCGGCAAGCGAGCCCGCTCAGGATGTGCCACAGGAGCAGCCCACGGAAATGAAGCTGCTTGGTTTTGAATCCTATGAGGAGTTTACCGGCAGCAAGGTCCTTATCGGCAATATGCTCGGCAGGATCGAAGTCAATACCGATCCCCAGTACATTACCGAGGGCAGCGCATCCCTTATGTTCAGGCCTCAGGGCGATTATACGCAGCCCGCGAAGCATCCCTTCTTTAAGATCGACTTCCTGAATACGACTGCCGCCACGCGCGACTTTTCCGCATTCAAGAGCGTATCCTTTGACGCGTACAACGCGACGGACAGGGAGCTTCATATCAGAGCGTGCCTGAGTGTAGGCAAGGATGACGGTGCCTATACGACTGCCATCAAGTCTGTCTATACCCTGGCGCCCAACGCATGGACGACCTGCACATACGATGTGTCCGAAATGGCCGGCTTTGAGTTTTATGATCTCGAGACCATGCGCTATATGACATTTGAGTTCCTGGAGCACAAGACAAGCAAGGACGATACTCCCGCGACCATCTATATAGATAACCTCGTAGGCAACTATTTCAAGGAGGGCGAGAGCGCGGTTCCTGTCAGCTTTAGCTTCTGGGACGGCGTGACATTTGAAAATTCCTATGAGAAGTTCCTTCTCTTTGCAAACGATTACTCAGTAAACAAGACCGAGCTTTCCAGAGCTCACTACACCGATGAGAATATCAGCCTTATCCCCTCTGTGGGCGCCTACGGAATGAGAGTCGACGCTACGGGGAGTATCTGGCCGACCTTCTCTGTCAAGCTTGGTGAAAAGGTACCCAAGGATACCGTCCTGAGCTTTAAGGCATATGTAAAGGTCAGGAATGCCGAAACCGATACCTTTATGATGGAGTCTTATGATGAGACGACCGGCGGCAGGATCGCGAATCCGGTCGAGCTCACGGACAACGCCTGCAACGAGTGGATCGACGTTTCGATCAGGCTCGGAAAAGAGACGGATACGGTTACCGCGTTCTTCAACTTTGATGATTTCTCCGGTTCATCCGTAGTACGTTCCAAATTCTCCGGCAAGGAGGTCGTGATCTACCTCGACAATATGAAGCTGTCCGAATGGCAGGATCCCGCGTCTCTCACGCCGTCAGATCCTGATTTCGCATCGGGTATCGGATTTGAGAAAAACGGCGAGCAGTATCTGTTTGAAAACAGCAACACTGGCGTTGCTACGGCTGTGAAGCTGTCGAGGGTAAGATACTCCGACGAGGGGATCAAGTCTCCCGACAACGGAGGCAGCTATGCGCTCAGAGGTATCGTCAGAGGAGCTGCATATCCCGAGATCAAGGTAGACTACAAGAGAACTCTGCCTGCAGGTACGGTTCTGACGTTTATGGCGTATGTTGATCCGGTGGATTATGCAAACTCCAATTATAAGGTCGAGAGCTTTGGAAACGTAAATATCACCGATATGGTGCCTACAGGCCAGTGGGTGCCTATCAAGATACGTCTCAGCAGCGCCCAGAGCAGCAGCAGATTCTTCTTCAACTTCGACAACGGATCCGACAAGACCAAGTTCGGCCCCGGCAAGGTGCTGGTCTATCTGGACATGGTCAGGGTCGAGGAGCCTGTGCCCGCGTCGGGAGATATACTCTCCGGTTACGGCTTTGAGGATGCAGGAAATGCTTCATACTGGACAGGACAGGGCCGTAAGGGCGCTGAGACTCAGGACGGAATGGTTGAGCGTCTGACTTATGCGAAGGCCGGACTTACCGCGCCGGAGGGCTGCGGAGAACACGTCCTTAAGATCAGTCACGAGACCTTTATCTATCCTAAATTCCGGATCAATTTCGGACAGACACTTCCTGCCGGAACGAAGATAAGCTTTAAGGCGTACGGTACGATCAACGGCTCGTACGAGAGAAGCACGAATCTCTTCCAGTTCACCTCCGCAAACGGCGGCGGCGGAAACGAGGCCACAAAGCAGTTCCCGCTTAATGAGTGGACCGATCTGAGCCTTACTCTCGAGAAAGCCGGGACCTACGTGGATCTGTTCTGGGATTACAGCCGCAGCGGATGTGCCGACCCTACCCCCGGCGCAGTCTATATAGATAACGTAAAGGCCGATCTGCCTGTCACGCCTGAGGGCGACTTCCTTGAAGGCGTCGGATTTGAGATCCCCGGAAATGCAGAGCTCTTTACGGGTCAGAAGCGCGAGGGGATGGCCTCTCAAGACGCCGCGATCGCGCGCGTCAAATATGAAGATACAGGTATCAGCGCTCCTTCCGGCGGCGGAAGCTATGCGCTCAAGATAAGCCATGACAGCTTTATCTATCCGAAGTTCAGGATAAACTTCGGTGAGTATCTTCCCGCCGGTACCGTATTCAGCTTTATGGCATACGGAACCGTAGACGGAGACTACAGCACGAGCCAGAATCTCTTCCAGTTCACCTCCCCTAACGGCGGCGGCGGAAACGAAGCCACCCGTGTCTTCGGACTGAACGAGTGGACAAAGGTCAGCTTTACGCTTGAAAACGGCGGCAGGTACGTGGATCTGTTCTGGGATTACAGCCGCAGCGGATGCGCCGATCCTACCCCGGGCGCGGTCTACATAGACAAGGTCGTTGCCAAGCTTCCTCCCGAGCCTGTGACTCTGGATATCACCCAGGGAACCGGCTTTGAGCAGGAGGGAGAGATCGCCTATATCACCAGGCGAAGCTATACCGAGGATACGGAGAGCGGCAGCAAGGGCGAGAACATACCCGGTACGGTGGATACCATCGAGTGGGTGTCTTACGATGAGGAAGAGGTCAGCGCTCCCGATGAGGGCGGCAGCCATGCCGTGAGACTTGTTGCGGGCAATAAGGATTATCCGAGCTTCCGCATCAACTTCGGCAAGACTCTGCCTGCAGGCACGATAATATCCTTTGACGCGAATGTCGCGTTTACCGGATCGGATAAGGGCGTGCAGTTTGAGCTTTCAAAAGAGAACAGCGCAGGCGGCAGCAACGGCAATGTCGGACCTTACTTCTATCAGAATACCTGGACCCGCATCTCCTTTGCGACCAAGTCCGAGGCGGACCATGTGGACCTGTACTTCAGCTCGGGAGAGGGCAACCAGAAAGCAGTCGCCTATATCGACAATCTTTCATCCGCAGAGCCCGTTATCCCGGATCCTGTCGAGCTTGACATAACTCTCGGGACGAGCTTTGAGAACGAAGATGAGATAGGCTATATTTCTCAGCGTACACATACCGAGACGGGAGATCTCATCTATGGTACGGTGGACGCTGTCGAGCGTGTGACCTACGCAGATGAACAGATTCCGGCTGCCGAAGAAAACGTCAGCGGAGACTGGATGATCAGACTTATGAAGACTGATTTCGGCTGGCCGAGCTTCAGGATAAACTTCGGCAAGACTCTGCCTGCAGGCACAGCGATATCCTTTAAGGTATACGGAGTCGTCACGGGAGTCGACGGTAATTCCATCATGGCCTACTCCAGAGTGAATGAGGCCGCAGGAAATCAGGGTGAGATAGGCACGCATTTTGCGCAAAAGACCTGGACTCAGATCAACTTCAAGACCCTGGCTGAGGACGACCACGTCGATCTTTACTTCGATGCGGGCGACGGTGCGCAGAAGTGCCTGATCTACATCGATGATCTGGCAGGCGGCGACGCCGCGGAATCCCTCGATATCACTAAGGGTGTGGATTTTGAACAGTCCTTCCACAGCGGATATCTGGTTCCCGACGGCGGATCTGTCACTGCGATCACCGGATATGAGGCGGAGAGTCTTACGGTCGATGCCGAAAAATACGGCGCGAATGCGATGAAGCTCTCCGGAGAAAATGCATGGCCGAATTTCAGGATCAACTTCGGCAAAGAGCTCGCTGCAGGAACGGCTGTCAGCTTTGATGCATACGGAGTCGTTGATTCCATAGCCGAGGGCAAGGAGCTTGCTGCATATGACGCTCTTGTATTCGAGTTCAAGGATGGAGCCGTCAAGGGCAACGAGACCCCTCAGTTCGGATATGAGACGTGGACTCACTTTACGGTTGTTCTGGAAAAGAAAGCTGAGTACATTGACGGCTTCTTTAACCTCGACCGCGCGAACGGCGCATCCGGGCATGTCTATATAGATAACCTCATCGCTGTTGAACCTGTTGAGCTCGATATTACAAAGGGTGTGACGTTTGAGGACGCAAGCGATGCGGCATATTTCACTCCTTCGGGTTCGGCGACTGCAGAAGTGATCGGATATGAGGCAGAGAGCCTTACGGTCGATGCCGAAAAATACGGCGCCGGCGCGCTGAAGCTTTCGGGCAGCAACGCCTGGCCTGCATTTACTCTCAACTTTGGTAAAGAGCTTGCCGCCGGTACGACCATCAGCTTTGATGCGTACGGAGTCGTCAGTACTCTGGCCGAAGGAAAGGAGCTTGCCGCTCACGACGCTCTCGTCTTTGAGTTCCAAAACGGAGCTGTCACAGGAGGCGAGACTGCTCAGTTCGGATATGAGAAATGGACTGCGCTTACCGTCACTCTGGCAAAGAATGCCGCATCCATCGACGGCTTCTTCAACCTTGACCGGGCAAACGGCGCGACCGGATACGTCTATATCGACAACATAACCGTCAGCGAGCCTGCACCTTTCGTGCTCGATATCACGCAGGGCGCGGATTTCGAAAGCCCGGATCATGCCGGATATATCGGACAGCGTGACGTAAGTTCGGTCGCTGTCGATTCGATCGGGATCGTAAAGTATGCCGATGCAGGTGTCAGCGCACCCGATGACGGAGGAGAGTACGCGGTAGAGATCAAGGATTCCAGCGCAAAGGCTCATTTCCGCATCAACTTCGGCAAGAAGCTTACGGAGGATACCGTCATCAGCTTTAAGGCCTTCGGTATCAAGGCAAATGCAAGGGCCAAAAAGGTGACGTTCTATTTTGCAGTCGACGGAGACGAAAGCGGAAATAACGGCGTTGCGGCCAGCTTCGCACCGGGATCCTGGAATGAGGTCTCCTTTAAGCTTGGTGACGTAACGGGCTTCAGTACGGACAGCGAGTATATCGATCTGTATTTTGACAACGGATCCACGAAGGCTGAAAGCAGGCTTTACATCGACAATCTGACCGCAAAGTAAAGGGTTAATAGTGGAGGGGATTTTTCCCGTATCTATTAAACATATAATGTAATTAAGGGCTGTTTGTCAGGAGAATTAGGAATTGGAGGTTAATTCTATGAAGAGGGATTACGAAACGCCCAAATTGGAAAAGATGATGCTCTATTTCAAAGACGTCATCGCATCCAGTGGTCTGATCGAGGAGTCAGAGGGAGAAGGCGACTCGGGAGACTTTAATGATCTGTTTGGTTAATAAGGAGGTGAAAACAGTGAAAAAAGAAAGAAAAAGAACGTTGCCCCGCGTATTGGGACTGGTGCTTTCTCTGTGCATGATCGGCACGCTTCTGGTTACTCCCGCCTTTGCAGCCAGCGATCGTGAAACTGTCTACGAGCAGTTTGAGAATGTCTCCGCCACCTACCGCGGCGAAACAAAGAGCTATCCTTCAAAGACCGGCTACGTCTTTGCGGGATGGTATGACGGCGATCAGGGAACACCCCTGACCGAAGCACAGGCTGATGCGGCTTCGAGTGCCTACGCGAAGTTTGTCGACAAGGACGTCTTCACGGTAAAGTATCAGCTTCCCGCCGGGGATACCGCTCTCAGCGAGACGACAAGCCTCAGGATGGTGACGACCGTCGATGATCTCAATTACTCAAAGGTCGGTTTTGTGATCACCATCGGAGAGAAGTCCGTACCGGTGACCTCAAAGAACGTCTACAGGACCATTACCTGGTTCTATAACGGAAATCAGTATGCCGAGCCGACGATGTTCTCTGCAGCGTCAAATTACTTTATGGCCTTTACGCTGAATGGTATTTCCAACAGCGTTTTCAGCCAGGATATCAATATTGCCGCCACCTGGACTACGATGGACGGAACTGTTGTTACCGCGGCTGAAGAAGATGAGCGCGACGTTGTCATAGGCGACGTTCTTCCCGATCTGTTCTCGGGCGTCGGCTTCGAAGATCCCATGGATTCCGGCGTAGTTACTCAGCGCACGGGCATTACCTCGACTGACAAGATCGAGATCGTGACGTACGAAAGCGAGAGTGTTACTCCCGCGCCGAACGGCGGAGCAAACGTTCTGTTGATCGACAACAGCGATCTTTCAAAGGATAATTACTGGACGCATTTCCGCATCAATTTCGGCGCTGCTGTTCCGGAAGGTACTAAAGTAAGCTTCTACGTTTATGGCTATGACAGCAGCGGTGCAGGCACCAATCCTCCGCAGCTCTTCTTTGCGGCTCCCGGCTCAGGCAGCGGTGACAGAAACCAGGTCGGAATTGTATCTAACGGAGAGTGGAAGGAGATAAGCTTTACTCTGAGCAATCAGAAGGCAGTTGACGGCGAAGACCGGTATGCGGATCTCGGTTACGTCGATCTTTTCTACTGGAACGGATACGATAGTGAATACATGGCCGGACTGTCGGAAAACGAGGCCAACTGGAGCGGTTTTCTTATCGACAACATTACGCTGACGGCGCCTTACGATTATGACATTACTGCTGAGA
>CAMOQY010000027.1 GCA_946623295.1 uncultured Lachnospiraceae bacterium
GTAGTTAGTAGACAGAGGCTGCTGCAGTGTAGCCTACCCGCCCTTTACGGCACAGGGTGTACCCCCTGCGGTATATGTTAGAACTTGTTGCCCTTGTACAATTCAGTACAGGCATTTGATAAAAGAAAGGAGTTTTTTATGGGACTTGCAAAGTATTTTGAAGACAATGTAGAGATCGCAACTGAACGGATGCTGTATTCGCGTAAAGTCGACCCACTCACCGGCTACGCTTTCCCCCGCAGCAAAAACCCGTACGCAGTTCATCCTGCTGCCGTACCAAAATCCACGCACGGCGCGACCAAACTTCCGGAAGTTTACAACGATCTGGTTATTCTTTGCAAAGACTGCGGACGGCCGTTTAGATACTCGGCCGGCTGGCAGAAAAAGATCAAAGCCAACGGCTGGTCGGAGCCTAAAAGATGCAAATCCTGCAAATATGTAAACGAACTTATCCATATTATGATAAAATAGACCCGGCGTCAGAAAAAGGAGGAACGCACAGTGGGAATGTGGTTTGGAGATGATAACGAAGACGAATTTGAAGAAATGCTGGACGATTTCTATATCATGGACCAGGTGGAAAAGGAGCTCAAGGAAGACGGCTTCTACGACAGCGAGCCACATTCATCCAAAAGCTCGGGCGGGTGCAGCGGCGGGATGATCTTCACGATCATCATTATACTCCTGATCGGCAGCCTCTTCCGCAACTGCTGAAGGCTCATGCGCCGCAGCTCATCTGCATCCTGAAACGCCGCCTCTCAGGCAGCGATGCCGGAAGACCTCTCCGCCTCCCGGGCATCAAAAAAGCTGCCGCATGATCGATATCCCGCCTTCAGGCGGCACGCCGGCAATGCTGCAGCTCCTCTTTTATCTCAGTTCTGTTTTATTTTTTAGTTACTGTCGTCAGATATCTTATATCGGAGACCGTTCCGTCCTTGAACGAGAACGAAAGGATCATGCCCTCTCCCTTATAATCCATGAAAAAGTCATTTCCGTCCCCTTCACCGTACGCGCTGATCACGTCCTGCCGGCTCTGGCCTATGCATACGCCCTCCGGCGTTTCCACGGTATCGTCCCGCAGCGAGATCTGCATGACTCTTTCCGCGCCGTTATCCTCATAGGTCGTTATCGAAAACGATCCGTAATTATAGCAGCGCTCGTCCCCGTCAAACGCGCAGCTCTTCTCGCTCGAAAACGAATTCTCCTTTCCCAGACCGGCATAGATCTCTTCAAAGCTCCCGTTTACGCTGACCGAAACTCCTTTATATGAAAAAACGTATTCCGACGGACGCGCGGCCTCAGTCTGCGCAGCGCCGGTATCTCCCTCACCGGCGGGCGAACATGCCGCAAAAACTGCTCCCAGTAAAATGATCCCTATGACCTTCCGAAAACGCATCGCTCTTACCTCCCGTATTTGATATTCAAAGGAGTCTTTGCAACCTCCGGGTAACCCGTATGATCGTAGGTATAAAACTCCCTGTCGTGTCCCAGACGCACCGTGAAATCCGCGACCTCCTCATCTGTCCTGAGGAAGCAGTACCAGTAAGGGTCATCGTAGTCAGCCCGCTGGCATATCGGATCAAAGTGATACCATTGTCCGTAATAGTTTACGAGAAGCCAGAAATGCTTGGCGATACCGCCCTCGCGCTCCACGTCCAGCGTTTCAAACCCGCACCGGGCAAGTAAGCACTTGCTCATGGTAAAATATCCAAAGCAGTCTGATTTATGGGTAGTAAAAGCTATATATGCACCCTCCAGCTCGGAGGTGTCCGGAGCCTCGACATACGTCATCGTCTCATGAACGTACGTGAATATCCTCCAAAGCCTCTGCAGCTGAGGTGTATAAAAATGAATGTGGCTGCTGTACCATTCCTCGACCATCCCGTCTATGACGGCGGCCATTTCCTCCTGGGAAGGAAGCTCCTGCGCGCCTTCCTGTTCCGCTTCGGCTGATCCATCCGCATCCGCAGGCGCCTCTGTGCTAAGCACATCCAGGCAGCTGAACGGCTTGGAGCAGCCTGTAAGCGAAGCGCTGCCAAGCACCAGCATTATTAAAGCTGCAACCGCGGCGAGCCACTTATTTCGTCTATAAGTACCCCCCCCGCATCTAAAAATCTTTGTCATTATCCGATCTTCATCTCCTTGCTTTTTTTCGGCGCGGAACGATCAAAACCGCCCGCGCCGTCTACTATAGGATTATATATTTAGCTTTGTTTTCGCGCAAGTCAGAATCGCGAAGTACCCGAACAGAATCAAAGGGCTCAGCGCGAAGCCCGCTGAAAAGTCCGCGCGACCCGGGCCCCCTTTAACGATCAGCCATTTTCCCGTAATAAAGCAGATGCTCGCGGCCATGGATATCTCTGTAATGAAGGATCTTCCTGTCCTCATCCATCGACTCGAAAACAGAATATTCCCCAAGATAATAAGAGTCGTCATCCGCGGCAAAAGAAACCGAAGACATATTTGCCCAGAAGCGCGGCAGGAGCTGTACGGTCAGATCGCCGACAGGGCAGCCCTCCATCTCCCTGATCTCGTCGCTCATCATAAAATAACTCAGGTAAAGCTGCCCCGAATCCGCGCTTTCCCGCAGCGCCCAGGTAGGATCGATATGATACCCCCGTCCGTTTACGAGCACGTACGTCCATTCATGATCCACGCCGTCAGAACATCCGACCGACACAGCCTCTACTCCTGCCTGGAGCAGCAAAAAAGCATAGACCCCAGCAAAATCGATGCACTGACCGGAATGGCTTTGCAGGGTGAAGTAAATATACCCATCATCGTTCATTCCTTCCGGTCTGCCGTCGTAGTCATAGCTGTAGTTCGTCTCCATGTAGTCGTAAAGCTTGAGACATTTTTCGTAATCGGTATCGTCCTTTTCGATGGTGCTGTTGAGTATGCCCTCGACCAGCTTCTCAAACTCAGCCTCGCGGCCGGCAAACTCGTCGGCAGGCATATTGTAATGGATCGTTCCCGTGTCGGTCCCGCCCGAGACCTTCATACAGGCCGCAGGCATCAGATTCGCCAGAGTTCCCGGATCCATGCACCAGTCATAGGCCTCCCTGCCGTAACACTCAAAGGAGTCCTCTCCCGCCCGGAGCGCGTCGCAAAGATTAAAAAGAGAATCCCAGTATTCCTGAGGAACCTCCTGCGCGATAAGCGACGAGTAGAGATGTGCATTATACTTAAACAGTTCCTGCTCCGCTGCGCTGGTTTCGCTTCCCTCGCCTGATCCTGCGTCGCTTTTCCCGGCCGCACCCGTCACGTCGGACCCGGCTCCGTTTTTTGAAATATCCGCAGTATCCGAGCCGCTTTCAACTCCGGCGGTATCGCTTGCTCCCGCAGCATCTGCGGACGGAAGGTTCTCTCCCCCGCAGCCTGACAGCGCCATGGCACATATTAAGAGAATCAATAATAATCTGTTTTTCATGTTACTCCCTGACCTCCTCCCACGCACTTATAAGGCGCGGAAGCGTCCACGCGGCATTCGCCGGGCTCGTGGAAGGCAGACAGACGGCCGCAATCCCCGTCGCAGGCTCGATATACCTGCGGTACAGATCATACGACGTCCTGCCATTGCAGTAGATCCTCGCAACTTTTGAACCGGCCAGTACCTGCGACAGATCATTCGGCACCATATCGCGTATGGAGCTGTCTGACGAGCCTTCGATGGAACACGATGCTATCACGTCCCACGCGGCGATATGATGACGGAGCAAAAAAGCCCGCCGCTCCTCGGCGCCCTCCGGCACCCGCTCGCCGAAAAGCTCCGCGAGCACCTTCCAGAAGCGGTTCTGCGGATGCCCGTAAAAATATCCCATCTCGCGCGATTTTACCGAAGGGAAACTGCCCAGGATCAGGACCCGGCTCTCCGCATCATACGTCGGAGGGATCGGATGAACGATCTGTTTTCTCTGTTTACTCATTTGCGATCTTCTCCAGCGTGTCCGCCAGCATCTCCCGGCGCAGCTCCGTCAGCCATTCGGAAAAGCCCACTATGTCGAAAGCGTAGGTCTGATTCAGCTCGTATTCCTTCGCTTCCCAGGTGCTGATCGGCGATTCGTTGTGCTGGATCACTGCCTCCAGCTTGTCCAAGGATTTATAAAGTATGGCCTCGGGAGTCTCCAACGCATCCATCTCGCGGTAAAGCTCCGCCAGCTCCTCCGAGACCTCCGCGGGCAGTGAAGCCACCCACTCCCGCAGCAGCGAGATCTCCCTCTCCTCGTCCGCTTTTGTCTTGTTAAAGGTCGGTATGTCCCCGGTAAAGCACTCGCCGAGATCATGTATCAGGCACATCCGCGTGACCCGGTCCATATCCAGCTCCGGAAACTCATCCCTCAGCAGCATCGCCATCAGCGCGATCCGCCAGCTGTGCTCCGCCACGCTCTCCACGCGGCCTTTTGAGGTGGTGCAGTGCCTCGGCGTATCCTTCAGGCGCTCGGCCACGTGCAGTATATCCAGAAATTCTCTTGCAGTCATATCGGATCCTCCGTTTGTATCCCCGCAAAGCATATCAGCCGGGCGCGAAAAAATCAACACAACACAAAAACAGGACCGCATCCGCGATCCCGTCTGCATATCCCCAGGGAATTACAGCAGCGACTTAACGCATTCCTCCACCTTTGCCATATCCTCGGTGGGCTCGAAGCGGGCGACTACGTTTCCTTCACGGTCGATGATGAATTTGGTAAAATTCCACTGAATAGCATCTTTCTCCCAGCCGTTCTTCTTTGAATGCGCGGAAGTGACGCCCTTCATCATCAGCGCCTTGGGACCCTTTCCAAAGCCTTCAAAGCCCTTCTGAGACTTCAGGTAGGTGTACAGCGGCAGCTCGTTCTCTCCGTTGACATCAGCCTTTTTCATCTGAGGGAAGGTGGTATTGTAGTGAAGCGTGCAGAACTCGTGGATCTCCTCGTCGGTGCCGGGAGCCTGAGACGCGAACTGATTGCAGGGGATATCGAGGATCTCAAGTCCCTGCTCGTGATAATCACGGTACATCTGCTCGATGGGCGCGTACTGAGGCGTAAAGCCGCAGCCTGTAGCGGTATTGACGACCATGATGACCTTCCCCTTGTAATCCGACAGGTTCAGCTCCTCGCCTTTTCCCGTGGTAACAGTGTAATCGTAAATCATTTTTCCTCCTTTTCCGGATCTTTCCGGTCCATCAGCGCTGTATTTCAAATCCTACTGATCTTTCATTCTGTCCTGATCAAGTATCTTGTACAGCGTACTGTACAGCATGGCCGATTCTTCCGGCGTCAGATTAAACTCGCGCGCCATGCTCTCCGGGACGCAAAGAGCTTCATCCCTCAGCTTTTTTCCTGCTTTTGTAAGCGTGATGATAAGATTGCGCTCATCCGCGCTGTCCTTCGTTTTTTTAATGTACCCCTTTGCCTGGAGCTTTTTTAAAAGCGGCGCCAGAGTATTCGTCTTCAGGCAAAGCGCCTCGCAAAGAAATTTCTCGTTTACGCGCTCTTCCTCCCACAGCACCATCATAACGATATACTGCGTATATGTCAGATCCAGTTTGTCGAGCAGCGGCTTGTACTTCCTGGTGATCAGATTTGAAACAGCATACAGCGGAAAACAAAGCTGGTTTTTCAACCTTAACGATGCGTACTTGTCGTCCATAAAACCTCCGAAATAATATCGCGTGCGATTTATATTGATAATATATCGCGCGCGATACAAAATGTCAAGCCCGTACCTCAAAATTCCTTCCTCAAACATTGTCAAACCATAGAATATACGATATATTTATAAAATAGTTTTTTTACTTACGGGTACTCATCTATGAAAAAAGCTTCAGGATTCTTTTCCGTGATCAGACGCATGGAGCAGACTGTCATAGTCCGCTCAATCCGCGGCGGACTCGTCAGCATGATCCCGGTACTTATCATCGGCGCCTTTGCTCTGATCCTGCAGACCTTCCCCGTCGACGCATACCAGGCTTTTATTACCGGCTTTGCCGACGGCTTTCTGCTCGATCTTCTGAAGACCGTCTACAGCGCTACGTTCGGCGTTCTGTCCGTGTATATGACCTTTCTGATCAGCCGCTCCTATATGAAGCTCATGGCGGATCCCGAAACGGTAAACGGCGGCGCCCAGGCCTCATCCATGCTGGCTTTCTTTATTCTGGCGGGAGCCTACCTTCCTGACTTCGGCCCTGACAGACTGGGACCCAAATCCATGTTTCTGGCGATCATCACCGGTCTTGGCGCCTCGGCCCTCTATCACGGTCTGCACCGTTACTTCCGTCACCATCGCAGGCTTTTCTCGCGCGGCGCGGACCGCGAATTCAACAGAATGCTCTCTACCATGATGCCGATAGCCTTAGTCGCGGTATCCTTCGGTCTGTTTAACGTAGTCATCACCCGGCTCTTTAACGTGGATTCTTTCCACGAACTGCTTGCCGCCGCGTTCAACGCGCTTTTTGCCGGGGCAGGACAGGGTTTCTTCACGGGCTTCTTCTTCGTTCTGCTTTCCTCCCTGCTGTGGTTTTTCGGTATTCACGGAAGCGACACTCTCGAGGGAGTCATGCAGACGTATTTTGTACCCGGTCTCGCCGAGAACCAGGCCGCTGCCGCTGCCGGTTCCGCTCCTGCCGTGATCGTCACAAAGGAATTCTTCGACTGCTTCGTCCTGATGGGCGGATGCGGCGCTACCATCTGCCTGCTGATCACCATACTGCTGTTTTCACGCAACCGCGCCCGCCGCGGACTGGGCTTTACGGCAGCCTTTCCCATGCTCTTTAATATAAATGAACTTATGGTCTTCGGCCTGCCCATCATCTTTAACCCGATCATGCTCGTGCCGTTCCTGACTGTTCCGCTGGCGTGCTATTCCATCGCGTATTTCGCTATATCCTCAGGCCTCGTGCCCATGATCACGAACTCCGTGGAATGGACTACTCCCATCCTGCTCGGCGGATACCGGGCTACGGGTTCCATCGCGGGAAGTCTGCTTCAGCTGACGAACGTCATCGTCGGAGTCCTGATCTATATTCCCTTCGTGCGTATCCTGGACAGCAGGACAGCCGACGAAGCGAAACAGACCTACTCCGCCTTCGTGGATTATTTCAAAAAGAACGAGCAGGAGCTCTCCGGAGAACGGCTCACCGACCGTCCGGATATATACGGGGATTTTGCAAAGGGACTGTGCGCAGAGCTGCGTCACAGCCTGGAAAAGCAGATCGTCCTCTTCTACCAGCCTCAGTACCATTACGACGGCAGATGTGTGGGAGTCGAGGCGCTGCTGCGCTGGAACCATCCCGAATACGGGATCCTGTACCCGCCCATCGTGGTAAAGCTGGCCGAAGAGAGCGGCCTGCTGCCTGATCTGGAGGAAGCTATCCTCACCCGCGCCATGGAAGAACGCCCGCGTGTCATAAAGCGCTTCGGCGACGTCAAGCTCTCGGTAAACGTTACGGGTACGACCGTGATCACTCCCCGCTTTCTCGATTTTGTACGCGAGATGAACAGGCGGGATCCTTTTGCAGGCAAAAACGTCTGTCTTGAGGTCACGGAACAGGCGGCCATCTCGTTTAACGAGGAAACGCTGAAAGCCCTGCAGGAGCTTCGCGCCATGGGTCTGGCGCTTGCCATAGATGATTTCTCCATGGGACAGACCTCGCTGAATTACCTCAAAAACAACCTCTTTGATATCATCAAGCTGGACGGCTCGCTGGTCAAGGGCCTCTCCACCACGCAGAACTGCCGTGAGATCATCCTTTCCATCACGCATCTCGCCGCTTCGCTGCACCTGACTGTGCTGGCCGAGTTTGTCGAGACCGAAAAAGAGCGCGAGGAGCTCCATGAGATCGGCTGCGACTGCTATCAGGGCTATCTGTATTCGCCCGCGGTGCCTTTGGAAAAGCCGGATCCTTCCGTCTCGAAAACAGATAAATAAAACAAGACCCGCAAGTACGATACCTGTCACAAAGGACATCTCGTGCCTGCGGGTCTTTTTTGTCTTTAACCAAACGGCAGCCTTACGGCGTGTTCACTATTCCGGTAAAGAGCGGCAGCTCCGCGGCCGAAGTGTTTATAGAAAAAACGAACGGCCGGTCAAGAGTAAATTCCACCTTGTCTGCGGGAGGCATCGTCGCACCGCAGGTCATTATGACCGTAAAAGCCGCGGCCTCGCAGCCTTTCTCGTCGATCTTGACACGCGCGGCGTGCTTTACCGACGATACAAAGATGTCGTCCGTATCTGCCGTAAGCGGTGAGAAATCAGACTTTTCCATGTTGAATACATCCGTCACTCCAAGCCCGCTGATCTTTTCCGCCAGATCCATATCGGAGACAACGTCAAATTTCGGGACGGCCAGCTCTATGAGGACTTGTTTCTGCTTTTCCCATTCGTGCTTTTCACTCTGAGAGGCGGTCATAAAGGAGAGAAACTCTTCGTCGGCAAGCAGTTCCTCCGGGGTGACGCCTTCATCCGGAAGATAAAACCACATCGACGTGTCAGCGCCTTCGAAATAAAGGTTCACTGCTCCGAATTTTTCCCCGAAGTAATACGTGCCCTGGGTGCCCATGTGCATGAAATCGGTGCTGATATCGCCGCTTACCGCGTGGAAAGTATCGGAAGACGTATCCGACTCGTCAAACTCGGCGGCCCATTTGCCCTTGAAATACATCGTCGATGCGATAGCGCAGATGGTATCCGGCGTCAGCTCCACCTGGCCGGCCTGCTCGGAGAGGAGCCCTCCCGTCTGCTGATCAAGCCAGTTCTGCAGCATTCTCGTGTAATCGGGATCGCCCATCGTTCCGGCAAAAGCTGACGCGAAGTACTGATCCGCAAGGGTCTTCATCGTGTCCTTATTATAGTTCATATCCTCTCTCAGCCAGAGAGAGTTGGCTGAAAGGCATCTCACGGCCCCATCGTCCTGATAGGTGGCTGTCCAGACCGCCGCAGCGAGCTTTCTGACGTCCTCTATGCTGTCGGCTCCGAGAAGGTCCAGTATCTGCTGACGGCTCTCGCCATCCGTGATCTCGGCAAGCATGGCCAGCGCTCCGAAAATATTTACCGGGGAGCATATCGCGTTTTCCGCGTCATTTCCGGCGAGAAATCCGGAAACAGCCTTTTTGAAATACTCCTTAAGTCCGCCGTCATAGGAGGCCAGAGCCTCGCGTCGGGCGGCGTTCTGGGCGTTATAGGGCGCCGTATCGCGCTCCCATTTTTCCGAATCAAAAATACCGTCCGATCCGATATATTTGCTTTCGTCAGGGTACGCAGCCTGGACCGGGTATGCCGCCTGTGCCAGAAGCTCCGCCTTTCCCTCAAAATAAATATCCGGTTCTCCGACGTCAGCCCCGGCGGACTGCGACGGATCCGCACCTGTGCCGCATGCCGCAAGCGATACGATAAAAGCCGCGGCAAGTAATATCGAAATGATCTTTTTCATGGTATCCGACCTCCTGTTTCCCTGGTCCGCTGCGCAGACTCTTTGTCTATAAACTACCCTTCCGGCAGCGGAAACTACACGGATCTCAAATATCCCCCTGTGGGGCTCCCGCGCAGATCGCCGCGCGTCACTGCAGGAGCTGTTCTATCACCTGCGCCACTCCGTCCTCATCGCAGCTTGCCGTAATAATATCGGCGCATTCCGCCACCTCCGGCCAGGCGTTTGCCATCGCCACTCCGACGCCCGCTTCCTTTATCATGCTGATATCGTTCAGACCGTCGCCAAAGGCCATGGTCTGCGAAATATCCAGCCCCAAATGCGCGGCGAGATTGCGGATAGCCTCGCCTTTGTTTGCCAGAGGATGGTTGATCTCGATATTGTTCACTATGGACGAAGTCACGATGAGCTGCGGATACCTCTCCTGAAGCTCCGTGAGCTGGCGGGCGCGCAGGTCCATATCCTTAAAGAAAAACTTGATCTTCTGGATGCCTTTTTCGGACGTGCGGACAAACTCTTTGAGATCAGGCACTGTCCCGCAAAGACTCCTCTGGAGCGTCACGTAGTATTCATTCGGCGCAAATTCCTCTATGCGGTCCCATTGCTCCTTGGACATGTATCCGAGGTCGTCCATATAGCAGTCGTAAATGACCGGGAGAGTATCGAGATGCTCCATGATCCCGTACGCCTCCTCCCACGGGATCTCCGCCCTGAAGATCGTGGAGCCGTCGGTCCGGTCTATGATCTGCGCGCCGTTCGCCGCGATAACGAACCTTACGAAATCAAGCTGCTTTACCGAATCGGGCATGCCGCTGCTGATCCTTCCCGTCGTGGGCACGATGTCGATCCCGGCCTCCGCGGCCGCCCTCAGCGCGTTCCTGTTCCTCTCCGTCAGGCGTTTGTCCGTAGTCAGCAGTGTTCCGTCCAGATCCAGCGCTATCAGCCGGATATTTTTCATTTCCTTAAGATCGGTCTTTTCCATTTTTTCCGTATCCTTTTCCCCATCCTTTGAAAAAAGGACCATCCTTAAGGATGATCCTTCGTGGGCACTAAGGGACTCGAACCCCTGACCCCTTCCACGTCAAGGAAGTGCTCTCCCAGCTGAGCCAAGTGCCCTGCCCGGTTATAATAGCACAAAACCCCCTCCGTGTAAAACACTTTTTTCGCGCCCGGCGCTCTATCCCTCCTTAACCGCAAGCACGGCGACTCCGTCCGGGATAACTACCACCTCTGCGTCCCTGCCGGCTATCTCATATGCCTTCTGCAGGGCCTCGTCGGGATCCGCCGCCGGGATCATATTCACGCTCTTTACCGTCTCCGGATCGAGCTCGGATACCAGTATCACGGTATGCTTTCTGAGGATCCGCATAAAGATCTGCGTGCACCACTGCTCCGGGATGCTCTCTCTGGGAGGGATCTTTGACAGAAAAGCTTCTATCTCGTCCGGGGTGCCCATAGTCATCTGCTTTTCAAAATATGAACCGCCGATGCCGTCCGCGCAGCTGGCGCAGAGAATGATCACCCCGCCGTCCCTGCAGCAGGCCTCGGCAGTAGCGGCCGCCTTTGGACTCTGATAGAGATTCTGGTCCAGCGGATAACCGCCGTTCGACGTGATAACGATATCTCCCGTGACGCCGGGGCATTGTGCCAGGCTCCTGACGAAGCTGACGCCCTCCGCATGCGCCTCCTCCAGGTCTCCGGCAAAGGCCGCGATGACCTTCTTCTCTCCGTTTAAGGCTACGTTGAGGATAAATCCGACGCCCGCCATCCTGGCGGCGCATACCATGTCCTCATGGATCGGATTGTGCTCCAGTGTGCCTGCGTTTGAATACGGGCTGGATATCGCGCGGTATGAGTGATTCTCGTTTACCGTGGCGGCGTTGCAGACCCCGGGAAGGATGCTCTTTCTGCCGCCGGAGAAGCCGGCAAAAAAGTGAGGCTCGATGAAGCCCTCCGTCACCAGCAGATCGCAGTCCACAGCCACGCGGTTCACCCAGAGCTCCGCTCCCGAAGGCAGCGTGCCCAGATGCACGAAATCATCGTCTTTATATGCGTCGTTCACCACGATCTTTTCGTGATCCACGATCGCATCTCCAAACATCCTGCGCTGCTCCTCCTCGGTCGTCCTGCGGTGCAGGCCGGTCGCGATGAGGATAGTGATCTCCGCCTCGGGGCTGCCGCTGCGGATCTCGGAAAGCAGTATGGGCAGCGTGATACGGCTGGGCACTGCTCTGGTATGGTCGCTCGTGATCAGCGTAATACGCTTTTTGCCCTTCGCAAGCTCACAGAGGCGCGGCGTGCCGACAGGATGAGCCAGTGCGTCCCTTATCAGCTCCTCCTCGCTCTTTTCGGCCTGATATTCGTCTGTCCTGGCGTAGATCAGCGCCTTGATGCGATCCTCCTCTATGTGGAGCTCCTTACTCGATGTATAATACGGTATCTTTATCGTCTTCATACCGGTCTTTCCTTTCAGATAATATTACGTGCTCTTATTGATAATAGCACGCCCGGAGAAAGTACGCCACCCCCACGCCGGTGAGGACTGCATTGTCTTTCGTCTCAGATGACGGGCCCCAGACAAAAGATGTCCATTGAGCCGTAGTAACCCAGCGCCTCGTTCTTGGTCATGCGTCCGCTGAGGACCTCGAGCAGCAGCGCAAAAGCCTCCTC
>CAMOQY010000028.1 GCA_946623295.1 uncultured Lachnospiraceae bacterium
TGGTCTGCATCTTTGCGATCTCGGGATAGGTGACAGCCAGACGGCAGCCGCGGTGTCCCATCATAGGGTTGAACTCGTGCAGCGAAGCGATGATGCTCTTGATCTGCTCGACAGTCTTGCCCTGGGCGTCAGCCAGCTTCTGGATGTCGGCCTCGTCGGTAGGCAGGAACTCATGCAGAGGCGGATCCAGGAAACGGATAGTGACGGGGCAGCCCTCGAGAGCCTCATAGAGCTCCTCAAAGTCACCCTGCTGATAAGGCAGGATCTTCTCCAGCGCGGCCTCGCGCTCTTCCTTTGTATCCGAGCAGATCATCTCGCGGAATGCAGCGATACGGGTCTCCTCAAAGAACATGTGCTCTGTACGGCAAAGTCCGATGCCTTCGGCGCCGAGCTCGCGGGCCTTCTTAGCGTCGGCAGGAGTATCGGCGTTGGTGCGGACTCTGAGCTGACGATACTTGTCTGCCCAGCCCATAACACGTCCGAACTCGCCTGCGATGGTAGCGTCAACAGTCTTGATGGCGCCCTTGTAGATGTTGCCGGTGGTGCCGTCGATGGAGATCCAGTCGCCCTCGGTAAAGGTCTCGCCCTTGAGGGTGAATTTCTTGTTCTCCTCATCCATGTTGATGTCGCCGCAGCCGGATACGCAGCACTTGCCCATGCCGCGGGCTACGACGGCAGCGTGGCTGGTCATACCGCCGCGCACGGTCAGGATACCCTGGGAAGCCTTCATACCGGTGATGTCCTCAGGAGAGGTCTCCAGACGCACGAGGACGACCTTCTCGCCGCGTGCTTTCCACTCCTCAGCGTCAGCGGCGGTAAAGACTACCTTGCCGCATGCGGCGCCGGGGCTGGCTCCGAGGCCCTTGCCCAGAGGCGTAGCAGCCTTGAGGGCGGCAGCGTCGAACTGGGGATGAAGAAGGGTGTCGAGGTTACGGGGATCGATCATCAGGACAGCTTCCTGCTCGGTCTTCATGCCCTCGTCCACGAGATCGCAGGCGATCTTGAGAGCAGCCTGAGCGGTACGCTTGCCGTTGCGGCACTGCAGCATGTACAGCTTGCGGTTCTCAACGGTAAACTCCATATCCTGCATGTCATGATAATGCTTTTCAAGAGTGTCGCATACCTGGATGAACTCCTTGTATGCTTCGGGGAATTCCTGCTCCATCTGAGCGATGGGCATGGGAGTGCGTACGCCGGCGACGACGTCCTCGCCCTGGGCGTTCTTGAGGAACTCGCCCATGAGCTTCTTCTCGCCGGTAGCGGGATCACGGGTAAAGGCAACGCCGGTACCGGACTCGTTGTTCAGGTTTCCGAATACCATGGGCATTACGTTTACTGCGGTACCCCAGCTGTAAGGGATGTCGTTGTCGCGGCGGTATACGTTTGCGCGGGGGTTGTCCCAGCTGCGGAAAACTGCCTCGATGGCCAGCTTGAGCTGAGTGACGGGATCCGAAGGGAAGTCCTCGCCAAGCTGTTTCTTATACTCGGCCTTGAACTCCTCAGCCAGCTCCTTTAGATCGTCGGCGCCGAGCTCGATGTCAAGCTTTACGCCCTTTCTCTCCTTCATCTCATCGATGAGGGTCTCGAAATATTTCTTGCCGACTCCCATGACGACGTCCGAGAACATCTGGATGAAGCGGCGATAGGAATCGTAGACAAAGCGTCTGAAAGCGGGATCGGGGTTGCCGGCTATCATGGCAGCTACCACGTCGTCGTTCAGACCCAGATTAAGGATGGTGTCCATCATGCCGGGCATGGATGCGCGGGCGCCGGAACGGACGGAAACAAGCAGCGGATTGGTCAGATCGCCGAACTTCTTGCCGTTGATCTCTTCCATCCTGGCTACATATTCCATTACCTGGCCCATGATCTCATCGTTGATATGACGGCCGTCCTCATAGTACTGCGTGCAGGCCTCGGTGGTGACGGTAAAACCCTGGGGAACGGGAAGACCGATCTTGGTCATCTCTGCCAGGTTTGCACCCTTTCCGCCGAGGAGATTACGCATGGTGGCGTTACCTTCTGAGAAAAGATAAACCCATTTGTTCATGTTTTTTCCTCCTGAGAAATATATACAAAGATACTTTTTTACCAATCGCGGATTATATCACAGCACGTATAGTTTTGTCTATGTAAAAATACTGAATAATCAGGCCATATCGGACAGTTTGAGCCGCTTTATCTTTCTGGTCGCGATAAAGTATATCACTCCGCTGTAAAGGGCGGTCATTGCCGCGGCAATGAGCAGCATCAGCGGGTTGACGCCATAGTAATGCTCTACGCTCGGCTGTCTGAGTATGTATAGTATCAGCATGGTGATCAGATGCCCGGCGGCAAGTCCGAGCACCGTTCCGACCGCGGTCGTCGCAAGGCCCTCGCGAAGGATATAGTTTATGGTCTCGCGCGTGGTGAAGCCGTTGATGCGCATGACCGTCAACTCCTTTTTCTTGGTGGCAAGGTGCATGTTTACTATATTGAGCAGAACGAAAACTGCCATGAGCGCGGCTGCGAGGAACAGAAGGGCTATAACGCCGTCTATGGAGGTATTTGCCGAAGTGTACGTATTTCTGAGATCGCTGCTCGCCTCGATCTTGTCAAAGCCTTCCACGCCGCCAAAAGCGTCCTCAAGCTCTGCCCTGCCATCCGCGCTGCTCACGATAAAGGCATTCGGAGCATAGCTGCTGCCGAAAGCCATCTCATACGCGGCCGGCGACATGTACGCCATGCTCCCGATATAGTTTTTCACTATGCCGGTCACGTACAGGGTGTGCGGCTTCATCTCCGGATCGATCAGCACTACAGTATCTGCTTTTTCGATGCCGTAGGATCTGGAAAATGCCTCTGTCACCGTTATACCCATATCGGGCAGGGTGAAATCATCGCCGCTTGCGCTGTCGTTCATGCCGATCAGCCCGAGGCTGTTATCGGCGGGGCAGAAAAGCTGCACTCCCGCGTTTGTTTTGCCGATCTTCATCACGCAGCTGCAGATATACGCCTGCGTATGGACGGCATTTCTCTCGTCGAGAATATCGCGGATCTCCTCTCCCGCGCCGCTGCCGCTGTCATAGTAGACCACGTAGTCGTACCTGCTCATCTCCGTGAACTGTCTGTTGATCCCCTCCGATACGTTATTCCTCGTGCTCAGGCCTATCGTAAGCAGAGTGCAGCAGCCGGTGACACTGACCACGGTCACGATCACGCGCTTCATATCGGCTTTCATATTGCGGCGGATCAGACGCGAATACAGGGAGCCGCCCTGTTTTGAGGACGCGCGGCGGCCGGAGGCTGTCTTCGGCATTTCCGGCTGCAGCAGGGCTCTCGCGCTCTCGCGTACCAGACTTCTGCATGAAAGCAGCACCACCGCAAAGGCCATCACAAGACCCAGTATCACGACTATCGCTTCCAGTCTCCAGTCGATGATCGCCCGGATCGAGTCGACGATAAAAAAGTTGCACTGCATCGCAAGTACGGATCTCTGAACGATCAGGAAGCCTGCAAGAGTCCCGGCGAGCATGCCGCAGGCCGTGGATGCAAGTCCGAAAAGCAGGTATTTCTTATATATTTCCCGGCGGAAGAAACCGAGCGCCTTCTGTGTCCCGATGTATTTGCGGTCTTCGCTCACCAGACGGCTTATCGTGGTAAAGATAACGAGCGCTGCTATGAGCACGAACAGCAGGGAAAACGTCATGCCGAGGTTGAAAAGATTGTCCGCGTTTATCACCGTGCTGTTATAGCTGAGATTGCCGGAAATATCATAGACGTAGACGTAGTCCTCCGGCAGATCATCGCGCAGCCCGAGCCCTTTTTCATACTCCGAGAGCGCTTCGCTGTACTCGGCCTCGCCCTCAAGATATTTCGTCCGGCCCTCGTCATACTGGCGCAGACCGTCCTCATAGGCTTTCTTTCCGTCGGCGTACGCGCTCAGACCCTCGTCGTACTTGTCTTTTCCTTTTGCGTATTCCTCTTCGCCGGCATTGTACTGATCTACGGCTCTGTCAAGCTCGCTGCTGGCCGAGGAGTACTGCTCAAGCCCGTCGAGATACTCTTTATGGCCGCGGTCCCATTCCTGCAGTTTGTCATAAAGCGCGCTGTATTCCGAGGAGAGCGTGTCATAGACAGGGAGCTCCTTTGCCGCGGCTATGATAAGATCTGCCACAGGGCCCTCGGGCGTCACGGAAAGCAGCATCTGCGCGCCTATGTCCACCATGTCGCTGCACGAGAGCTTTACCGGTATGGTCACAAGATTTGTAAGGCGGATATCCGTCGCGGTCAGTTCGGGATCATCCACGTCAAAAAAGTAATTTGGCTCCGCCCATTTGATCAGGTCGATCAGATCGCTGCCGACGTAGCTGCTAAGAGCGGACTTGAACAGGGAGCGTATCAGACTCTGGTAGAACTGCAGCGACAGGTACTCAGACTGCAGCTCCGAGCGCATATCGCTCAGCGTGTCGGCGCTTACCTGCGTATCACCGCCGTTGTAGCGCTCAAGCAGCTCCACGTATTCGGAGTGGCGGCGGTCCCACGCGCGCATATCTCCGGTAAAGGATTCATATATCTCGTCTACCGACCTGTACTCTTCTGTTCCCTTGATGTACTGCGCGAGCTGTTCGATCAGGCCGGCGCCTGTGACGCCGCTTACAAGAGGGCGCGCGCCGTCTATCGTCTCATCGAGAGTGCTCTTCATATGCAGGGTGAGGCCCTCGGCTATCTCATAGTCGAGCGCGCTCAGGGATGCTTTGCTGATATCCGCCTCTTTTGGAGAAGTGATCCAATTGATCCCGTCCGTGTATTCATCGCCGGCGTATTGTCTTAGGGCGTCGCGGATCGCCGCTGTAATTTTGAGTTCTTTCTCCTCGATCTCCCTGTAGGACTCACGAAGCTTTTCCGCCGCTTCATCCAGAGTTTTCCTGCCGGAGGAAAGTTCCTTTTTCCCGGCGTCTATCTTTTCTTTTGCCTGGTCGAGCTGCGGTCTGGCGCTCTCCAGCTCCCCGCGCGCTAAATCAAGCTCCGCTTCTCCGCGGATCAGCTCATTTTCCGATTCCTTGAGCTTTTCAGCGGATTCGTCGAGTTTCTCTTTTGATTCGTCAAGCTGTCTGCGGCCTTCGTCGAGCTGGCTCTTCGCGCCGTCCATCTGCTCGTCAAAGGCGCTCAGGACCTGCGCGCTGCCCTCCTGTGAGAGCCGCGCGGCTACGTCCTCAAGTACCGGGAGCATCCTCGCCGACAGTTCTTTGTATTCCCCGGAAAAACAGCTAAGCCCTTCCGGCTTTTCCGCGGCGACGAGCGCGGCCATATACCGGCCCGAGAGCGCATCGGCGTCGATCGCTTCCTCACTGACCAGTACGTAGCGGTCCTCGGGAAAAACATTCATGGCGGCGAAATGATCGGGGTGCATCACCTTTGCCGTGATCCTGAAAGTGCCGCTGCGCAGCACGTCCTCCAGCTGCTCTGAGCTGGCCGCGGCTTTGATGGAGTCTCCGACCGCAAGGCCGTATTTTTCCATGAAATCCTTCTCAAGCGCACATTCGTCAGAAGCTGAGGGCAGCTCGCCCTCGAGCACTTCGACACGGTTGATCCGCTGTGTCAGGTTGACGATCTGCACGTCGCAGCGCGTTCCGGCCGCCACCGCGGAGGCGGGTATGATGTACTCTCCCTCCACGTCGGCTACTCCGTCGGTCTGTCTGATCAGATCCAGATCCTCCTCTGAAAGAAGGAGCGAGGATACTACCTGAAAATCGCGGAAACCGGTGCGTGAATAATAATCCGCCAGCGCGTCTCTTATCGCGCCCGAAGCAAAGTTCAGGCCCGTAAAGCTGGCGAGACTCATCATCCCTATGATCACGATAGAAAGAAAAGAAATCTTTCTCTTTGATATATTTTTAAGCGAATCCTTAAAGCTTGTTTTTTTCATGTTATCTCCGTAGAGGTTTTTCAGACGGATTTTGATACCGCAAGTCTTACCAGACAAGGTCATCCGCATTCAGCGGGTGAAGATTGCGCTTGATGCTGGCGACCTTTCCCGACCTGAGCTTGACCACCCGGTCGGCCATCTTTGCGATCTCAGCGTTGTGTGTGACCATCAGCACCGTGGTGCCCTGGTTTCTTACGACGTCTTCCACGACCCTGAGCACCTCAAGACCTGTGGCGTAATCAAGGGCAGCCGTAGGCTCATCGGCAAGGATGATCCTCGGGCGCTTGACTATGGCGCGGGCGATGGAAACGCGCTGCTGCTGACCGCCGGAGAGCTGCGCGGGATAGCTGCCCGCACGCGAGGCGAGGCCGACCCTGTCAAGGGCCTCCGCCGGGTCCATATGATCCTCTACCAGTTCGGCGATAAACTGTATGTTTTCGAGGGCGGTGAGATTTGGCATAAGGTTGTAGGCCTGGAATACGAAGCCGACGTAGTCACGTCTGAAGGCTGTCAGCTCGTCATCCGTGGGCCTTGTGAAATCACGGCCGTCCACCGTGAGAGTGCCCTCGGTCAGGCTGTCCATACCGCCGATGATGTTCATCATCGTCGATTTGCCGCAGCCGGATTCTCCGAGGATAACTACGAGTTCTTTCTCGTATATATCCAGATTTATTCCTTTCAGGATGCGGCTGACGCCCTCTCCCGAAGGGAATTCTTTTATCACGTCACGCAGTGATATCAGAACTTTTTTGTCAACGGTATCCCTGACTATCAGTCCCTTTTCTTCTATCGTGATCGCGGCAAGCGAGGCCATGCGCTCGCACAGCACGAGATCGTCTTCGCTGTAGTGTCCGCGGTCCTTGCGGTTCACCAGCTGCACACAGCCGATCACATCGTGGAGATTATTCAAGGGGACGCAGAGCATGGTCCTGGTCACAAAACCGCCCTCGTCAAAGACGCTGCCTTCAAAGCGCGGATCTCTGGATGCGTCCTCTATGACTATCGATTTCCCGGTTTTTGTGACAAGTCCCTCGATACCGACGCCGTTTTCCACGGTTACTCCCGAGATGTCTGTCGGACCGAAGTGGAACATCGGCACCAGCCGTTCGCCGCTTTCATCCAGAAGCCAGATAGCGCCTGCCGCGCCTCCCAGCTCATCGCTGATGATCTCCAGACTTCCCGAGAGCGCCTCGCTGAGGTCATCTACCTCAAGGAGCTGTTCCATGATCCGCCATGTGGCTTTTGTTACACTGTTTTTGTCCATTCTTTGGGATACCTCTCGTGATTATTTACATAGTGCACCCGGGACCGATACGGCCCCGGGCACGTAAAGCAGCGCGTATCAGCGCCGTCAGGCTTTCTTTTCCTGAATGTGTACATCCACCTGCTGGTGAGGCATTGCGATACCGGCAGCTTCAAGAGCGGTCTTTGACTGCTCCAGAACGTCAAAGAATACGTCCCAGTAATCTCCGCTTCTGACCCAGCCGCGGCAGGTAAGCTCGACAGTGCCGCCGCTCTGGGTGCAGACACGCACCATGGGAGCGGGATCGGCAAGGACCTTCTCGTGACGCGAAAGGACTTCGGTCAGGAGCTGCTTTGCTTTTTCAAAATCACTGCCGTAGGCGATCGCAAAGGTATGATCCACACGGCGGATATCCTTCTCGGAGTAGTTTACGATATTGCTCGTGGAGGCGGTGCCGTTGGGCACGTAGACGACGCGGTTGTCCACGGTCACGAGCTTTGTGGCGCAGAGGTTGATCTCCTCGACCGTGCCGGTGTATCCGGCGACCTCGATAAAATCGTCCACCTTGAAGGGCTTGGTGACGATGAGCAGAACGCCGCCCGCGACGTTTCCGAGAGCGCCGTTTACGGCCAGGCCGACGGCGACGCCGAGCGAAGCGATCAGAGCAGCCACGCCGCTGGTATCAATGCCGAGATATCCGACCAGGGCGAGAGCTACGAGGATCTTTACCAGGATCCTGCCGCCCGACACGAGAAGCCTTCCGAGGGTCTTGTCGAGTTTATCGGACTTTTCAGCTTTCTTTTTGAGCTTTTTGAAGATCGCGTTGATGATACGGAATGCTATCCACATCACGATAAGTGCAATCAGGATCTTGACTCCGGAACTCGCGAGCCAGTTTACAATGTTCTTTAATATCTGTTCCATATATGCTTCCTTTCCGTCCTGAGACATTTGCTGGGTAAATAATATCATTTTTTGTGTTTGCTTAGCAAGTGCCATGATTGCTTTTTATGGGTTTTTCTGCTAAAATTCGACTGTCTGTATCATTTTTCCCGCAGCAGAGGTGCGTCAGTTAGTTTTTCCAGGAGGAAGGATATGTCAGTAAAAAAAGATACCGTATGCGTGCAGGGCGGATACACGCCCGGAAACGGCGAGCCGCGCCAGATCCCTATCATTCAGTCCACGACGTTCAAATATGATACGGGCGCGGACATGGGAAAGCTTTTTGATCTCGAAGCGAGCGGATATTTCTATACCCGCCTTCAGAATCCGACGAACGACTACGTAGCCGCGAAGATCGCGCAGCTCGAGGGCGGAACGGCAGGCATGCTGACATCCTCCGGACAGGCCGCTAATTTCTTTGCTCTGTTTAATATAGCGCAGTGCGGCGACCACATCGTCTCATCTTCTACTATCTACGGAGGCACGTTCAATCTCATCGCCGTGACGATGGCAAAGATGGGTATCGAAGCCACCTTCGTCGAGCCTGACTGCTCCGACGAAGAGCTCGAGGCTGCCTTCAGACCCAATACAAAGGCTGTCTTCGGCGAGACCATAGCGAATCCCGCGCTGACGGTGCTGGATATCGAGCGGTTCGCCGCCGCGGCCCACAGGCACGGCGTGCCGCTTATCGTGGACAATACCTTCGCGACGCCCGTCTTCTGCCGCCCCATCGAATGGGGAGCCGATATAGTCACACATTCCACGACGAAATACATGGACGGCCACGGCAGCGCAGTCGGCGGAGCCATAGTGGACAGCGGGCGCTTTGACTGGATGGCTCACGCGGACAAGTTCCCCGGGCTTACCACTCCCGACGAAAGCTACCACGGCATCACCTACGCGGAGCGCTTTGGTATGGGCGGGGCCTTTATCACGAAATGCACCGCGCAGCTCATGCGCGATTTCGGATCGATCCAGTCCCCTCAGAATGCTTTTTATCTGAATCTCGGACTTGAGAGCCTGCACGTGCGCATGCCGCGCCATGCGGAAAACGGCATGAAGGCGGCCGAGTTCCTCGCGTCCCATCCCAAGGTGACCTCCGTCAGCTACTGCGGCCTTCCCGGCGACAAATACCACGCTCTGGCCGAAAAGTACCTGCCCGACGGATCCTGCGGAGTGGTCAGCTTCGTCCTGGCCGGAGGCAGAGCCGCTGCCGAGACCTTTATGAACGCCCTGCGCCTGATAGCCATAGAGACTCACGTCGCGGACGCGCGCAGCTGCTGTCTTAATCCCGCTTCGACCACTCACAGACAGATGACCGATGAGCAGCTTGCCGCCGCGGGCATCTCTCCCGGACTGGTACGCCTCTCATGCGGTCTCGAGGATGCCGGCGATCTGATCGCCGATATCGCTCAGGCTCTGGAAAAGGTAGACTGATATGCCGATAAAGATTCCGAACGATCTGCCCGCTGCCGAGACGCTCAGCCGCGAGAATATATTCTTTATGAGCGAGACCCGCGCCATCACGCAGGACATCCGTCCTCTGGAGATCCTGCTCGTAAATCTTATGCCCAAAAAGATCCAGACCGAGACACAGTTTGCAAGGCTTCTCGGCAACACCCCTCTCCAGATAAATCTGGAGCTCGTCTGTCCCAAAAGCCACGTCCCGGCTAATACTCCGCCCGAGCATCTTCACGCCTTTTACAAGACCTTCGACGAGGTCAGGGGGCGGAATTTCGACGGCTGCATCATCACAGGCGCGCCGGTGGAGCATCTGGAATTTGAAGAAGTGGATTACTGGCAGGAGCTCTGCGATATCATGGAGTGGACAAAGACCCACGTACACTCCACGTTTCATGTGTGCTGGGGAGCCCAGGCGGCGCTGTACTATCACTACGGGATAGCAAAGCGCCCTCTTCCCGCAAAGATGTTCGGAGTCTTTCCCCATACCGTCGAATACAGGCGCAGCATTCTCTTCCGCGGCTTTGACGACGTATTCTACGTGCCTCACTCCCGTCACACTACGGTGGACCGGGCGGATATCGAGGCCGTGCCGGATCTGCGCATCCTCTCCTCATCGGAGGAGGCGGGCGTATACGCGGTCTTTACAAAAGAAGGGCGCCAGATCTTTATAACCGGACATTCCGAGTACGATCCAGACACCCTCAAACAGGAATACGAGCGCGATGTTGCCGCGGGCAAGCCAATCAGTATACCCAGGAATTATTTCCCCGGCGACGATCCGTCCCGTGAGCCCGTCGTGCGCTGGCGCGGGCACGCTCACCTGCTCTACGCAAACTGGCTCAATTACTTCGTATATCAGACCACGCCCTACGATCTGGGAAAATTGTAATTTCACGGCAGTGACCGTCAGACGTCACCTCAGAATCGCGTTTCAAAAGAGGAAGTGAAAATGAAATTCAATTCTTTGAAAGATTTCATCCTCCGCTGCTCCCTTGGCAAAGAGGAATACGATAGCGTCCGGCCATTGGTCTGGGAGAGAAACCGCAGGACACTTGGTATCACCTCTGTCCTTGCGGCCTTTATGGGGCTGGTATTCCTGCTGCTGAATCTGCTGACGGGCTCCGCGGTACTGCTGCCCTATCTGTTCCTGCTCTGCGGCAGTCTGCTGGTCTGTGCGCTGCTGCGGCTGACTGCGAAAAAAAAGATAGCGGAGCTTTTCATCCTGCTCCTGTGCTACGGTCAGATGCTTATAGTCTGTGTCTATGCTGGCATTCTCAGTACTCAGAGCAGCAATTACGGTATTCCGGCCACAAGCATCGTCGTATTCATTTCGATGCTGCCGCTGTCAATCGATGACCGGCCGCTCCGGATGTACCTTTTTATGGCGGCGGAGTCCGCTGCCTATCTGGCCGCTTCATTCCTTCTGAAATCGCGCAATGCCTTCTCTCTTGATATTCTGAACATCGGTACCTTTTTCCTGGTCGGAATGGTCCTGTACGGAGTCATCTGCGTCCGGAACGTACGGGAGATCCATCAGAGTGTGCGTGTGGAAAAGATCCAGCAAAGCGTCATCTCCTCTCTTGCCACCGTCGTGGAGGAACGCGACGAGAACACCGGAGATCACATCCAGCGTACGTCTGACTATGTGCGCATGCTTGCGAAAGCTATGATCGCGGACGGCAGATACTCCCGGGTGAGCGAGGAGTTCATGAAAAACGTCCTGCTGGCGGCGCCCATGCATGATCTGGGGAAGATCCGCGTCCCGGACGCGATCCTGAACAAGCCCGGCCGTCTGACCGACGAAGAGTATGCCGTGATGAAAAAGCATTCCGCATTCGGCGCTGAGATCATCCGAAAGACCCTTCGCGGCATCGAGGAAGAGGATTACTATACCGTGGCATACAACATCGCGCGGCACCACCATGAGCGCTGGGACGGCAAGGGGTATCCCGACGGCCTGGCGGGTGAAGACATCCCGCTGGAAGCGCGCATGATGGCGCTGGCTGACGTCTACGACGCGCTGGTGTCGAAACGGGTATATAAAGAAGCATATTCCAAGGAAAAGGCCTGTGCGATCCTGCGCGAAGGCGCCGGGTCCCAGTTTGATCCGGAGCTGGTGCAGCTGTTCCTGCAGGGTCTTGGCGACGCCGATCCTGCTGAATAAACGGCGCCTCATAAAAACAGCGAGCCGATCCGAAGATCGACTCGCTGTTTTTTT
>CAMOQY010000029.1 GCA_946623295.1 uncultured Lachnospiraceae bacterium
GGTATTCTGAATATTGGAATTTTGGACTTTTTACTGGACGATAGAATCATCTAAATCAGTTCATTCATACCGAAGCACAAAGACGAAATGCTTCGGATCGTGCGTGAAACAAGAAAAAACCTTCAAGGCAGCCTGGATGAATATCCTGTCCGCGGCGGAGAAGGTTCGATCATAAACAGATAATTCTATTACGGAGGTAAATACTTCCTGATCCTTGGTTATGCTGCAAAGCCCACAGGTGAAGCCGCACCGAGAAAGGCAAATTACGTTTACAGCATCTAACGAATAGCCATAATATCAAACATACCCGGAATAGCAAGCAGCGGAAAGGTCACTTGGTTTCAAGCAGCTCTGTTATAGCCTGTTTTATCACCTTGGGTATCCTGGCTTGCTCAACGCCGGCGCGGATATCCTCTTCGCTCTCCTTGCCGTCAAAATTGCCGTAGTATGCGTCGCACCTGATTGCGGTATTTCCCTGCCAGCGCGAAAAAATGCGGATAACGCCCTCTCTGAGATTTTCTTTCTCGGCGCGCAAAGCGTTGCCCGCGCTGACAGTGTGGCTCTTGGTTATCTCGGCGCCGTTTATCTCGATGCACAGCGGCTTTCCGTCTTTTATTATATCCTTGAAGAGTATCTTGTAGTTTCTTTTTTGCGGAATTACGCTCAAATCGCCCTGCACCGCGCTGACGGTGAAGGTGACACGGTTGCCGTTAAAGGTCGTTTCAAAGCGCGTGACCGCTTTATGGTCGGCAAAGTTCGTCTTGCCGTTGTCCTCGACCATATCGAAGCTTCCGTTGCCCGAAAACACCCAGATCTCGAAGCTTGTCGGGTTGTCCGTTCTGTTTCCGTCATCCGCCGAGAGAGGGATTATCGCGCCTTCCCTCGCAAGCACGGGTATGGTGTCGATCTCTCTTAAAAGGGTGATTTCGCCGCTTCCCTCATAGCTCTGGTTGGTAAAGATGTCCGTCCATCTGCCTTCGGGGATGAAAGCCTTGACCTTGCCGTAGTTGATCTTTTTGTCCTGGCGCGTGGTTATCGGGCAGACCATCAGCTCGCTGCCGAACATATACTGGTTGGGCACTTTATACGCTCTCTTGTCGTCGGGATAAGAATAGTACATCGGCTCGCAAAGGGCAATACCCTCGTCGTGCGTTCTGTGATCCATTGTAAATATATACGGGATGAGCTTGTGTCTGAATCTAAGCCATCTCTTGGTTGCGTGGTAAACGTCGCTTCTGTATTTCCACGGCTCTTTGCCGAGTATCTCCGCCGTCGAAGAATGCAGTCGCATTATCGGAGAAAACACGCCGAATTCGATCCAGCGCATATACAGATCGTCGTCGCGATATCCCCTGTGGTGGCCGCCTATGTCGTGGCTCCACCAGCCGTATGCCGCGTTGGCGGCGGTGGCGGTGAAATAGGGCTGAAAATCAAGGCAGTCCCAGTTCATTGCTGTATCGCCCGAAAAGCCGAGCGGGTAGCGGTGCGAGCCGGCGCCGGCATAACGCGAGAGGATGAGGGGTATCTCCCCGTTCTCGGCGTTGTCGAGGTAGTGATAGTGGTTGAGCGCGTTAAGCGGATCGAGCCCATCGACATCGCTTTTATCGCCCTGCTGCCAGTCTATCCACCAGAAATCGACGCCGTCTTTTTCGTACGGCTTATGGAGTATGTCAAAATAGCTGTTCCAGAAATCATCGTTGCCGCATTGGAATTTGACCGTCTGCTTTGTAGCGGGATCGACGCCGTTTGCCTTAGCCATCTGCTCGTACATATCTTCGTAGAACTGCACGCCGTCCGCCGGGTGAAGGTTGACGGTAACGTGAAGATCTTTCTTTTTGAGAGCGCGCAAAAACGCCTTGTAATCGGGGAAAAGCTCGGTATTCCACGAATAGCCCGTCCAACCGCCGTAGTTGACTCCGAACCTCTTATCCAGACCGTGCACCCAGTGCCAGTCCATATCGACGGTCGCAACAGTCAGCGGTACGCCCTCGTTCTCGAAGCGATCCATCAGGTCAAGGTATTCCTTCTGCGTGTATGCGTGGTATCGGCTCCACCAGACGCCCAGCGCAAATCTCGGTATGATCGGCGTGGACGAGCTGATGAGATAAAACGCGTTTATCGTCGCGCGGTAATCGTTGCCGTAGGCGAAAGCGTAGTAGTCGACGGCGTTCTTATCACGCGCGGCAAAACGACCGTTTTCGTCGATAAGCATTGACGCGCTGTCGTCGAAAAGATAGGCGCCGCCCTTTGTAATAAAGCCGTCTTCAAGGTCGATGGCGCCCTCAGTTTGGTCGAGCGTTCTGCATGTGCCTTTGAGATTTTTTTGTTTGGAGAATACTTCTGTTTTTTTGCTATCCTTAAAGTATACGCTGTAAGGCTTGCCGTCCTTTATAGTGAAAACGACGTCGTCTGTCTCTGCCGTCACGTTGCCGTTTTGGCGAGATACTGTCATATTGCCGGCGTTAAAGCGCCTATTCCACACGGCAAAGCTCATCAGGTCGGTCGCGTGATCCGCCTTTTCGACTCGTATCAGTCTCGGGGTGATGAACGTTATCCTCAATCCGTAGCCTGTAAAGATCTGGCTGTCGTTTGCCTTCGGCTCTGCGTATGCTATCAAGGATTTTTTCAGCATATCACGTGTTCCTCCATATATCAAAACTATATGAGAATAATATTATGTTTTGCCCGAAATGACAATACCCGAATGAAGGCTTACACTCGGTAAGGACAAGCCGGCGGAAAACGGGAGAAATTTTCCCCTATTTTTTAACCCACTCATCGCTCTAAAATGGTTTTTCCCCTATGGTTAACCCATCAAAAATGGGATAAAGAGCGTCAAATTTCCTCAAAAGGGAACAGCCGGAACAAAAAAGAAAAACCCCGGAAAACCGCATGGTTCCGGGGTTTTTGGGCATTTTGAAGTCTCGATCAGCGCTTGCTGAACTGAGGTGCGCGTCTCGCTGCTTTGAGACCGTACTTCTTGCGCTCCTTCATGCGAGGATCGCGGGTAAGGAAGCCTTCCTTTTTAAGGGCGGGACGAAGCTCGGGATCCATGGATACCAGAGCTCTGGCCAGACCGTGGCGGATAGCGCCTGCCTGTCCGGTGAAGCCGCCGCCGTGGACGTTGACCTTGACGTCGTACTTGCCGTCGAGACCTACGGTCTCAAGGGGCTGGCGAACGATCATCTTGAGGGTCTCAAGTCCGAAATACTCGTCCAGACTTCTCTTATTTACAGTGATCTCTCCCTTTCCGGGGGTGACATATACACGAGCGATGCTCTTTTTCCTTCTGCCGGTTCCGTAATTTTTAGTAGCCATTTTCATCTACCTCCCATCAGAATGTAAGCGTCTCGGGCTTCTGAGCCTGGTGCTCATGCTCAGGTCCGGCGTATACGTGCAGCTTGGTAAGCATCTCGTTGCCAAGCGCGCCCTTGGGAAGCATTCCCTTGACTGCAAACTCGACCGCCTTGGTAGGCTTCTTGGCCATCAGCTCGCGAAGAGTGACCTCCTTAAATCCGCCTACGTACTCGGAATGACTGCGGTAAAGCTTCTGATCCAGCTTCTTGCCGGTCACTGCTACCTTCGCGGCGTTGACTACGATCACGTAATCTCCAGTATCGACGAAAGGAGTGAACTCGGGCTTGTTCTTGCCTCTCAGGACCTTCGCCACTTCGCTGGCAAGGCGTCCGAGAGTCTGTCCCTCTGCATCAACAACGTACCATTTACGCTCTATTGTTGCAGGATTTGCCATAAAACTCTTCATGGTTTTTCTCCTATTTTATAAAAATAAACTTGCAAGAGCCTTACGGTTAACCCTCCGGGGCATTGGTGAGCTGACCTGCGGCCATAGCAATTGCGTATTATAAGCTTTTTTTATCGTGCTTGTCAACCGTTTTTACGCGGTTTTTGCCGATTTTCACGCGTTTTGGCGCCTACGCGTATACCACGCGCCGGGTCTCGCGGCCTACCGGTCCCTCATCTCCCGTTCCGCTTCGCGGGCAATGTCATTCTTTTTCAGAGTCTCGCGCTTGTCATAAAGCTTTTTGCCCTTTGCCAGGCCGATCTCTACCTTTACCAGACTCCCCTTAAAGTAGCATTTCGTCGGAACGATGGTATAACCCTTTTCCGAGGACTTTCCGAGGATCTTGTTTATCTCGTAGCGGTGCAGCAGCAGTCTGCGCTCGCGCAGGGGATCCTTGTTGAATATGTTTCCCTTTTCGTACGGACTGACGTGCATACCTGCGACGTAGAGGTCGCCGGCGTGCTCGTGGACGTAGGCCTCCTTGAGGCTGCATTTGCCCATGCGCATTGACTTGACCTCGGTACCGGCCAGCTCTATGCCCGCTTCAAAGGTCTCCTCGATGAAGTAATCGTGGAAGGCTTTTTTATTGTTCGCGATTAGTTTTACTGATTCTTTCGCCATATCTGCCTCAAAAACAATACTGCGTGGAGGGCATTAAACCGCGGCGCGGGCGCCGGGAATACTCCTCCTCAGAGAGTATAAAAGCCCATGGCGCATGCCACGGGCTCTGTAAAGATGCGTACTAAATCACGCCGCAAGCTTCTCAAGGATATTGATAGCCAGCGCGAGGACCATAAAACCTGCGCCGAGGATCCTGGTGATGAAGCGCTTGCGCCCTTCGGGAGTGCGGCTCTGATTGCGGGAGACGTAGCTCTCTCCGGCAGCGCCGGCGATGGCTCCGAGGCCGCCCTCTTTGCCCTCCTGCATCATAATAACTACTATAAGCGCGATGGAGTCGATGACCATCAGCACGGTAAGAATCGTGATCAAAACGTCCATGGATAATACCTCCTAAAAACAAGCGCATTGTATTGTACATTAAAGAGCACGGAAATGCAAGTACTTTTATTGTATAATTCTGTGCTGTGCGGCATGCTGCGCGACTGCGAAAACAGCTTTTTCCTACAGGCTGAGATCAGGCGTGTTGTCCCTCTGGTAAGAGACCCAATTGCCGTTCTCGGTGAGTTCCTCGGAGGCAAGGATGGAGAGCAGCATATCGCTCTGGCCGCGTTCCGAGATCTCGCGGTGCATGCGCGAGAAGAATCTCTCCATCCTGACGTGGTCGAGATGGGTGATGGAGAGCGAGAGCCGCCCGTAGTAGCTCGAAACAAAGAGCGTTACAGCGGATATGCTGCCGAGGATTATCTTGAGCACGGTGCGATAGAACTCTGCGTTTCCGATATGGAATACGGGAACAAATATCAGCCCTCCGCACGTCAGTTCAAAAGCCACAGCCGCGATATAAAAGGCAATGCTGACGATAAGCGCCGCCCTGACGATACGCTCGCTTGCAGACAGCTTTCCGGCGGCTTTTTCACCGGCAGACTGATGATAGGCGCGCTGTCCTTCCACCCAGCATGATCTGATATCACGCCGTACCGCGGGCTGAGGGCAGGTATCGACAGCGCACATCGCGGCCATAATCCACGCCGTATCCTCCCGCTGTGCCCACGAAAGGAGCCCGGCCGCAGCTATTCCGCTTCCCGCATAGCGGAGGAAAGCCTGCACCCTCATACACTCGGCAAGGGCCCGGTACTCTATATATCGTCTGTGGCAGCGGGTCCTTTTCGTATAGTGCATAAGCCCCCAGGATAACGTCAGCATCGCGCCGCAGACCAGGATCATCCATATGGCCTGGAGTTCGTCGTACATCAGAAAAGCGGCTGTGATCACTGTACCGGCAGCGGCCAGCAGCGCTATGGAGCGGCGGGTCCTGCGGGCGTTCGCGCGGCTGAGCGCGGCGGCCGAAAGGTATATTCCCTCCATGCGCTTCAGCTCCGGATCTTCCGCGGCATCTTCCGGCAGGAGCACGCGCTTTGGCGCAGGGAGCTCTGACGCGAGAGCGTTGAATTCGTCTGTTTTCCTGAGTATAGCGGTGCAGGCATCCGTATCCCCGTGATATGAGACCATACCTGCCGCCTGTTCCGTATGCTCTCCCCTCGGAGTGAATACGTGGATCACCCGGGTGTTCCTCGCAGAGCGCATAGAGATGCCTCCCTCAGGATGGTAGCTGCCATCGAGCGCAAAACCCACCGCCTCGGCGGTGCCGCAGGCAGCGTCCGTTCCGGGACCCCCGTCCCAGAGTGCGAGCAGCACGTGGCAGTGGCCGGCCACGTAGATCCCGGCCTGCCTGAAGAGAAAGTCTCTGGAGGGTCCGCTCTCCGGCACAGCCTCGGTGAAAGGAGTGACAAAGACCTGCACCGCCTCACCGCAGTGCATCCGCAGCCGCTCTCCCGCTTCGGGAGAAAAGTCACGTTCATACTCCGGCAGTTCCATTGGAAGCGCCGCCTTTATCGGTATCCCCAGTTCGCGCGCGGCGTCTGCGCAGATGAGGTCTCCGCCCTCCGCAAGGCTTGTAAGCATCACAAAGGGCGACGACGGATACCGGGCAGTCAGCTTTTCCAGCTCGCTTTTTACCGCGCTGCGGAGCGCGTCCGTATCCTCCGGACGGATCTGCCTGTGCCCGGTGACACCTATTACTATCGGGATCGTTTTATCAGATAACTGCATTTTCTCAACCGATAAGCCGATAAGGCTTTTTCACAAACGGTCATTTTTACCGTTTACCATATCTCCAGCTCGAAACCGTACTCCGCTCCGTCCAGTGAACGGATGGCTTCCTCCATGTCCCGATTCACGCATACGCGGCGGAGGCCAGGCAGCTCCAGGAGCGGCGTCAGATCGGTGATCTTCGTATCGTCTATAGTGAGCTCTTCCAGCTCCGTCAGATTCTGTATGCCTGCGAGACTCTCTACCGGACAGCCGGATAGATTCAGATATCTCAGGCTCTGCAGCGCGAATGCCGCCGAAGCGTCAATCAGGCTGCCGCAGTGCTTCACCACAAGGCTTTCCAGATCTCCGAGGGCCTGAACGCCGTTCAGCCCCAAAAGCGGCTCTTCGTACAGTATGAGCTCGCGAAGGCCGGTGAGCGGGGAGAACGTTTCGATACTTTCGACGGTGCCGGGACCGTATTCAAAGGACTCGGTCTCGTCGCTTTCCCAGAAATGCTTTACCGGTATATCTGCCTGCAGCTCATCGGACCACTCTTCCCAGATATCGAAGCCGCTGCCCGTCATCACCCGATCGCCGACTATGCACAAGCGCTCCACCTTTGAGAGCAACGCTCCGGGGAGGGTCTCCAGCTCGTCCAGACTGAGCAGCTCCACCTGTGCGTCAAAGGGCTCCCAGCTGCCCTCGGGATACAGTATCTCTACGCTGTTATAATTGCCTTTTTCCACCAGCTCACGTGCCTGGTCAGCTACCTGCGGCGGAACCTTAAGCGTGTTGCCGTGATATTTGCTCAGGGCGGAGATATCGTTAAGCTCGTTAACGTCCGAGAGTTCTATATCGCAGTCGGTTTTCTTCAGTGTATCAAAGCAGGACAGCTCCGTCAGTCCCGCTATATTATTCAATACCACTGCGTCCGCGGAGATATCGCTGTAGTCCGGGATGTTCTCCGTAAATGCATTTCTTACTGCCAGGCATTCCAGATACGCGCCGCTTAGAGCGCTGTAGTCCGTCAGTCTGAAGCAGCCTCTTACTTCTACCTGCAATTTGGCCAGTTTCAGGGAAGTGAGGGCTTCGATACCCGAAAGAGAAGTCATGAGCTGGCAGTCTTCCAGCTCCAGTTTGTCCAGGCGGTAGGGCTTAAGGCCGCCAAGATCCGTCAGGTCCCCGCGCACAATGGTGAGGATCGACGTTATCTCCGGCAGCTGAGACAGATCCACGCCCATGCAGTCGTAGAGCATCAGATTATGTATCTGTGCATCCCTGATGTAGGGCAGCACCGCGGAGAAATCACCGCGCCCCACCATATCGCTGCCACGGGCCGCGCGTCTCGGATTCACGTGGAGATAATTGAATTTTCCGACTGCGGACAGTCCGGAATAATCTCCGATCTCACCGGCAAAGCCAAAGGATATCGCTTCCTGCCTCTGTGCGATCGGGATCAGGAAATCCATATCGTCCAGATCGCAGGAATACAGACCTATGTCGTTCAGGTGCGGCAGCTCCGACAGGAAGCCCGCGTCTGTCACCGCGTCCGGATTCTCGTCGCACTGCAGGTGTATGTGCTGCAGATCGGTGCATCCTGCTATTGGAGAATAGTCAGCTATTCCGGGACAATAAAGGATCTCGAGCTCCCGTAACGTATGCAGGTCTCTGAGCGCGGAGATATCACGCAGAGAGTCATTTTCATGCAGGAAGAGACGCCAGGGGGAGAGCCCTTTCAGACATGAGAGATCCGTCAGGGGCAGATCCCCAAAGGTGACGGTCTTCAGAAACGCGCATTCCCCAAGCCTTTCAAAGCCTCCGTTCTCCCAGCGTGCGTGCCACAGCCAGAGGTCGTCGAGCATATGCGGAGCAAAATCGGAGAAATCGCAAAGTACGTCCTGTTCAAACATATCTATCTCGACAGAGCGAAGTAAATCGCAGGAGCTGAGAACTCCGAAGTCGCCGACGGGGGAAAACCGCACCAGTGCCTCACTTATCGAGCTGCCGCGCAGGAACTCAAGCGAGCCGATATCGCAGCTCAGTATCTCGACCCTGTAGAGCTTAGTACATTTCGTCAGATCAGGCAGTGCATCCGCATCGGCTCTCAGCATTACCATACACAGGCGTCCCAGGTTCGGCATAAGCTCCAGAAACTTCAGATCGCTGTACTCGGCAATACTGATCTCGCTGCCGTCCTCATTGCTGTACCAGAGGACGTGACCGTTTTCGTCAAGTGTAGCCAGATCAGACCAGTCGTGATGATCGCCGTCCTCATCTGTATAAAAGGCCATCCGCTCTCCGACGATCACGGCTGTATGGACGTGGATCAGATCCTCTTCGGTAAGTCCCTCGGGGATCGCTATTTCGCGCGCGGGAGCCCCGGTATTATCGGTATCACCGCTTCCGGCCGCTGCTTTCCAGATAAAGAAGCCCGCCGCGATCACCAGCACCGCAGCGCCTATGATCAAAAAGAGAGGAAGACGGCTCTTTTTCTCCGGAAATGCCGCGATGATCCTTTCGGCAACGAGGGCCGGCTCACGCCCGGACGAGGGGATTATATTTCTCGAGTAAAGGGCATTTTTAAGACGGTCGGGGACAGGGGCATCGTCGAGCTGCAGTGGCAGCACGTCCTGATCCGAGGCCGCGACGCGCGAGAGCAGCGCTTCCTGCAGGCCTTCATCCGCGTAAAAGTTCTTTGACAGGACTGCAAGCAGCAGGCCTTTGGGGGCGGAGGCCGGATCCCCGGCGGGATCTGACGTTATGGCTGTGACTCCCTTTGCCGCCAGCTCCTCCAGTACAGGCGACAACGCCTCACCGTCCGCAGCAGCCGAAAGCACCGAAATCTTTCTCTTTTTCATACTCATGATGTTTCTCCTGTGTGACAAAGCACGTATCTGCCCGCATTTCCGTCCGGAGCATTCATTTCCGTATTCTCTGATCGATCATCGTATCATTCCCGGATCATCTGGCGTGAGCAAGCCGCGCCGGCCGGAATCCTCGTATCACTATCTCTCCGGATCATCCGGCGTGAGTACCACGCGCCAGCCGGCGTCATCCGGCCAGGTCAGCGGCAGCATGTCGCCGCTCACACTGACCTCGGCAAGGCCATCCAGAGCAGTCAGAGCGGACAGGTCCCTTACTCCCGTATGTTCCAGATGCAGTACGCGGAGAGACGGCATATCCGTCAGAAAACCGATATCATCTATATCACATCCTGCCAGAGACAGTTCTCGCAGGGAAGGAAGTCCGTCGATATATGAAAAGTCGGCGGCAGGCTGATCTATCAGCGCCAGCTTCTCAAGGCGCAGCATGTACGTAAAGAGGCTCAGATCCGAGGCTGCTCCGGTTATGACGGGCGCTCCGTTCACGCGGCAGGTGCCGTCCGGATCAAAAGTCACGGGATCCAGCGAGTCGGTCACCATATTACCGCACAGGTACAGTTCCTTTATCTCAGCCAGCTGCCAGCGGTACACCGGCTCATCACGGTTGCCCAGAGCCTTCCGGACTGCTTTTTCCTGCTGGGCATCCGGGAAAACTATGGCAAATGCTTTTTCCGCGTCGCCGATATCGATCACCGGGACCGTTACAGGCTCCTCCGGCGCTTCGGTGCCAAAGGCCGGGACCGCGGGCGGCTCTAAAGGCTGCCATACTCCCGTGGCGACAGCCGCCAATGCCCCTGCCGCTCCCGCAAAGAGCAGGATCGAGGCCGCGAGCAGCAGATAGCGCGGGCGAAGCTTTTCCGTCCACGAGTAGTGAAAGCGCCTGCTCACAAATCCCGAGGCCAGTATCGCCGCAGCGCGGGCCTCATTCGTGTCCGTCAGCGGTATCACGTCGCCAGGGCTCAGAAGCTCCTGCCACTCAGCCCCCGGTTCGCTCTCATCGAGCCTGACGGTCAGTATCGGCTTCCGCAGGCGCGCAGCCGTCCGTATCTCACTGAAGCAATTCGGCGATGCGAGCGCACGCTCCGAAAGGAAAAATATGACTTTTTCGCAGTTTTGCACATGCGAAGCAATGTTCGCCGGCCAGTCGCTCCCGGCCGGAATCCCTTCGTCGTACCACAGGCGGTATTTTTGTTCGTGCAGGATGCGGATGGTACCCACCACCTGCTCCGACTGCCTGTGAGCATAGCTTATAAAAAGGAAAGGACGCAAGCCCTCATAAGGTTTGAAAAAATCATTCACGGGGCTCACCTCTGTAAAGCACTATCGTCACTCCGTCCGGCAAAGCCGCCGTACCCGCCTGCCTGTCCGTCCTGCTTTGCTCTGCGACAGCTTCCTGCGGCAGTTCGACCGTTGTCAGCGCGGGCAGAAGCCGCAGGTCGTCCCAGCTTGCCGGCAGGCTCCCCATGCGCAGCGCGGTGATCTGTCCCGCGCCTTCCTCCGTGATATCGGCGCCCGTCAGAACCTCCTTTACCGCGGAAAGGATTACAGGATCGGAAAATCCGACCAGGTCCTCCGGTTCATGCGCAAACCATCCCAGAAACCTGATCCCGGCAAATCCCGTGACAGCAATAAGTACCGCCGCGGCCGTCAGCGCCGCGGCCAGTCTGACGGGAGCGCTGCCGGCCGTCCACAGAGGAGGTTTTTCTCCCATGACTTCCTGAGAAAAACCTTCACTGTGGATGATCGCGCTCTCCAGCTCGTCTTTTTTTCTGTATTTGTATAAGGGGACATGAGGGACGTCCTCACGAAGTCCCATGGACAGCCGCCTGTCTGTTCCGTCCGGATCCAGGCAGACTATCGGGCGGCCGAATTTCTGATTGACCAGCACTGCGCTCTTTGTGTCGGGATCTGCGCAGGCTGCATCGGAGAGATATACGAGCGTCAGGGCCGCTCCCGCCGCCCTCTCCTGCCGGTGGATGAGCTCGGAGCTGCCGCTTGCTTTGCCGCACGCATACCACACCCGGCAGCCGCGGGCAAGCAGCTGCTGCACTGTCTTTCCGATCTTGCCGGTATCTGCCTTTGCAAATGCCAGATACAGATATGGTTCATTGCCTTCGTACGGCGGAGCTTTTTTCAACCAGCTGTTCATGGTACTGTTTCTTGTGATTCGTGTCGAGGCAAAGGCGC
>CAMOQY010000030.1 GCA_946623295.1 uncultured Lachnospiraceae bacterium
AGAACAAAGGTCTCCGAAAAATGTCACGATACCGGTTATGGGTGTGATCGCATTGATCGCCGCAACTCCCGATTCGCCGACGAAATACCCTGCGATGATACTGTCGCAGAGGAGCATGATATACATGACCGCTTTTGTGAATATACCCGACAAAAGCATGGAACGAAATTTTCGTTCGCAAAATCCATTCATATTTTCTCCTGTTCTTTGATAGTCAGAACGACCATTGTAATATCGTCAAACTGGGGAGTACCCTCGGCAAAGGCATTAATATCGTCAAGAATGCTCTTAAGCACCTCTTCTCCCGGTGCGTCTTTTGAATCTTCCAGCACCGTTTCCAGCCGCTTGGTGCCGTAAAGCCCGTTCCCGCGGCTGTGAGCCTCCGTGACTCCGTCGGTATACAAAAGCAGACGGTCGCCCGGCTCGAGCCTGATCTCGTCCTGCCTGTATTTCGTAAACTCCATCCCGCCGAGAAACAGTCCGTGTACCTTCTCCACAAGCTCGCAGCGCTGACCCTTACGCCGGAGAACCGGATAATTGTGCCCGGCGTTGGTATACTCAATCGTCATCGTCCGCTTATCGAGAATACCGATCCATGCCGTGGCAAACATACCCTCGTCGTTGTTTTCGCAAAGCCGTGCGTTGACGGCGGTGAAGATCTCCGACGTGGTTTCTTTGGTAAGAGCGTAGTCCCTGATCATGGTCTTGGCAGTCATCATAAAGAGAGCGGCGGGAGTCCCTTTGCCCGATACGTCGGCTATAAGGAAGCAGATACGGTTTTCGTCAATGGGAAAATAGTCGTAGAAGTCGCCGCCGACCTCCTTTGCGGTGTTCATACTGCCGCGCAGGATTAGCTGCGGGAAATCTTCAAACTCCGGCGCCACAGGCGGCAGTGCGTCCGACTGGATCTTTGACGCGATGCGCAGATCCGTCTGTGTGGATGCCAGCATTTTGCTCTTGTCAATGAATATGACGCAGTACATGATGATCAGCGACATCAGGACCACTCCGTACTGAGCGGCGTTGCCGAACTGACCTCCCGTCAGCGCGTATTCGATCAGAGGGAACAGAATGAAGGTCAGCGCCGCCGCTTTCTGATTGCGCGGATTGCGGCTCATAATGATCAGAAGCGCTGTGAGGATCGAGGTCGCGGTAAGGTAGATATCCTCAGCCCAGAAAAAGGCCGATGCCTGATACATCCCGGAGGCGTCCAGATAAAACGTCGTCGGATAGATAATATTGGATAGCAGGATAAGAGTTTCCAGGACCAGCAAAACGGGGATGATCCTTTCCGCCAGCTTTGCACTCTTTCCCTCGAAGCCCAGCGTAACCTTTACATAGGAGTAGAAAAGATAGATCATCACAAGGTCGAGCAGTTTGCTGGCCAGACAAAGGGCAAAACAGACCGCAGCGCGCTCCGGCACTCCCTCGGTATAATATATCGCTTCATTGACAGCAAAGCAGGCGCTTACCAGAACGATCAGGCTCCTCAGGTATCTGATCCCGCTGCCGGTTTGCTTCATGCATCCGAAAAACAGAGCCGCACAGAAAAGAGAGCCGACCGAATCCACGCCGGCGTCAAAGAGGCAATCCTTAAGTCTCGCATCCGTGAAAAAGGGGACGCTGAGTGTTATGATAAAAGCTGCTGACGCGATGGTAAAGGCAAGTCCGAATACCGCCGCATTTTCTTTCAGTTTCTTGATCATCAGTCTTACTTTTCTCCTTTCAACCGGCTGCTGTTTTTATGACAAACGCGCTCCGGTAGAAACTCATTGTTGTCAGGTGACGCCCGAAGGAGAGAACAGATTTTAACTACTGCCGAGTCTGAGGAGCTTTTCGGCCTGATCCGCGGCAATGATACTGTCGAGCAGAGGGTCGAGATCGCCGTTCATAATGTCCTCGATATTGTGGAAATTCTGCTTTATACGGTGATCGGTCACCCTGCTCTGCGGAAAATTGTAGGTGCGGATCTTTTCAGAGCGGTCACCCGTGCCTATCTGGCTGCGGCGAAGGTCTGCCTCCTCGCTCTGCCTCTTCTCCAGTTCCAGGTCATAGAGCTTTGACCTGAGAAGCCTGAAAGCCTTTTCCTTGTTCTGGAGCTGGGATTTTTCCGTCTGGCTGTAGATCACGATGCCTGTCGGATAATGCGTAAGCCGCACCGCGGAATCCGTAGTGTTGACGCACTGGCCGCCGTTTCCCGAGGCACGCATCACATCGATACGTATATCCTTCTCGTCGATCTGGACGTCAAACTCCTCCGCCTCCGGCATCACGGCCACCGTGGCGGTGGAGGTATGTATGCGTCCTCCGCTCTCGGTCTCGGGGACTCTCTGCACGCGATGCACTCCGCTCTCGTATTTCATACGCGAATACGCCCCGCGGCCGTTGATCATGAATACGACCTCTTTCATGCCCCCGATGCCGTTTTCATTCACGCTGACGAGTTCGCACTTCCATCTGCGTCCCTCAGCGTATTTCACATACATGCGGTAGAGCTCCGCGGCAAAAAGAGCTGCCTCATCTCCGCCCGCTCCCGCGCGGATCTCCACTACGACATTCTTATCATCGTTCGGATCCCTGGGCAGCAGCAGGACCTTGATCTGCTGCTCCAGACTTTCCTGGCGCTCCTTGGCTCCCGAGAGCTCTTCCTTTGCAAGCTGGCGCAGCTCCTCATCGCTCTCATCCTGAAGCATCAGAAGCGCATCCGCCTCGTCCTGGCGAGCCGCGATAAGACCATTGTAGGCCTCGATAAGAGGCTGCAGCTCGCTCTGTTCCTTCATGAGCGCACGCAGGCGCGCGGGATCCGAGGCCACGTCGGGCTGGGAAAGCTCGCTCTGTATCTCTTCGTAATGTGCTTTTATCTGTTCGAGTTTATCTGTCATATCATTCATACCACGCCACGCCCCGATCTGCGATCCGTTTATCAAAGGGACCGCAGGCAATACCCGGGCGGTGATCCGACCCCTGAGCGCGGGCTTTATTCACATACGATCACGCGGTCCAGACCCGCGTAATCCTTTATCACTCTTACTTTATCAAAGCCGGCGCCGCTCATCAGCGCGCTTACGTCCTCAGCCTGTTCGCTGCCGATCTCCAGCAGCAGCGAGCCGCCCTCGCGAAGATGATCCCTCACCTCTCCCGCTATCCTGCGGTAAAAGTCCAGGCCGTCCTCTCCTCCGTCGAGCGCCTCTCTCGGGTCGTAATCCCTGACCTCGGTCTGCAGACCGTCTATATCGCCGCTCCTGATATACGGAGGATTCGCGGTAATGATATCGAACTTCTCTCCGGCAAACGGCGCAAACAGGTCGCCGCATTCAAAGTCTATGTTCACCTTATTTATCTTCGCATTCATTCTGGCGTTGGCGAGAGCCTTTTCGGAGATATCGCCCGCGCTGACCCTGGAAAACCTTCCGTAGCGCGCGAGGCTGACTGCGATACAGCCCGAGCCCGTGCAGATATCGAGCACGCTGAGCGCCTCTCCTGCCTCATCGCGTCTGTGCCAGATCTCCATGGCCTCCTGGACGAGGATCTCCGTGTCCGGCCTCGGGATAAGCTCATTGCCGTCCACGACGAATCTGAGCCCCATAAATACAGTATCACCGAGGATCAGCTGCAGGGGCTTTCTTGCCGCGCGCAGCTCCAGCGCCTTTCTGAATTTATTTACCACATCGCCCGGGACCTGCTCGGGCAGCACTGCGTAGATATTCGCGCTGCCGAGCTTTGCCACTCTCGAAAGAATCAGCATCGCGTCCGTAGCCGCACAGTCCACGCCGGCCTGCTCGAGGCGGGTCCTTGCATCTTTCAGTAATTCTTCATACGTCATATCTCAAAGCTCCAAAATGCTGTCATCATCCGTCCCCGCATCGGCCGCGGGAACTTCCGCCTCCGGCTCACTTTTTCCCGGCTCTTCCGGTTCGTTTTTGTCCGGCTCTTCAGGCTCCATTCCAAGGAACGCTCTCCAGTCGAACACGGCCTCCACTGCCGCTATCGCGACCTCTATCTGGTCGTCGTCGGGTTCTTTCGTGGTCAGATGCTGAAGCCACATGCCCGGGCGGCTGAGGATATACATGATCCTGGTGTTGCTGCGCCCCGCAAGCTGAAGGAATTCAAAGGATACCGAAGCTATCACGGGGATCAGCAGCAGGCGGCTCAGCAGCCTCAGAAAGATATTGTCGACGCGGATGAACATAAAGATAAAAATGCTGATCAGCATCACTATCAGAAGAAAGCTCGTACCGCAGCGGCGGTGCTCGCGTGAGCTCATGCGCACGTTCTCCACGTTAAGAGGCAGTCCGGTCTCGATGCAGTTTATGCATTTGTGCTCGGCGCCGTGGTACATGTAGGTGCGGCGTATGTCCTTCATAAAGGAAATGAGCCACACGTAGCCTACGAATATCAGCACCCTCACCACGCCCTCCACAAGCGCCAGAACAAAATGCGAATCAGTAAGGTTCTTTATCGGGCTCGCGATCAGCACCGGCAGAAAAGAAAACAGACCTATCGCCAGAGCCAGCGAAAGTATCAGAGTTCCGATCAGCATGCCGTTTTCGGTCTTTTCGCGTTTCGCGCGCGCCGCATCGTCCTCGGCCTCTCTCTCCCTGGCTTCTTCCTCGTCAAGCGAGCTTTCCTCGTAGTACTTTGAGGATTCCATCAGGGTGCTCATCCCGATCCTGAGCGAGCTGACAAAGCTGAATACGCCGCGGATAAAGGGCCAGCGCATCCAGGGATGGCGGTCCATGATACTGTGGATCTCGTGCACCTGCACGGCTATCTCTCCGTCTCTCTTTCTGACGGCCAGGGCGTAACGGCTGCGGTTGCGCATCATAATTCCCTCGAGCACAGCCTGCCCGCCTATTCCGGAAAAACAGATCTTCGGTTTTTTGTAATTGCTCTTCTTCATGGCTTCCTTCGCAAATAAAAACGGATCGCAGGTCCTCCCTCGCAATCCGTCTGTATACGAAGAGAGGCAAAGGGACTGATTACCCTTCGCCTCTCTTCAGATGATCTACTGTAAACCGTATTTCTTGTTGAACTTATCTACACGTCCGCGGGCGGCGGCAGCCTTCTGCTGACCCGTATAGAAGGGGTGGCACTTGGAGCACACCTCGACGTGGATCTCGGACTTGGTGGAGCCGGTCACGAACTCGTTACCGCAGTTGCAGGTAACCTTGGCCTGATAGTACTTGGGCTGAATGTCTGCTTTCATTTTTTTACCTCTCTCCGGCGGTTTCCGAACGCCGGCTTTGTAACTCGGATTTGCCGTTAAAACGGCAGCGTGAAGATTGTAGCACAGGCGAGGCGCGTATGCAAGCGTTTTTTGCGTCATTTCAGCCGTTTTCCATTCTTCCGATCACTTCCTCGATGGATCCGCGGCAGATCTGGCAGATACGGTGGATCTCCTCCTCGGAATCACCCTTCATGCCTGTATTGAGCCAGTCGAATACCAGACCCGCGATAAGCGAACGGACAAGCTTGACCGACAGCCTGAAATCATCCTCCGAGATGCTGTAGCCTTCCAGGAATTTAGTACAGTAGAGCTCCGACAGCGAATCAGCCATGCGCCACATCTGAAATTCAAAGATATTCCGCCCGGCTGAATCAAACACGTGTCCGATCGCCTTGCGGTTCTTGTCAGAAAACTTCATTATGGCGATGAGACCGTCCTCCAGCGAATCGATGCTGGGATATTTGCGGATGATGGAATTGAAGATGTCCGTCACAAGCTCGTTAAGAAGCGAAGGGATATCCTCATAATGATAGTAAAAGGTGTTTCTGTTGATCCCGCAGCGCTCCGAGAGGGATTTGACGGTGATCTCCGAGAGGGGCTTTTCCCTGAGCATTCTCGCAAAAGTTACCTTGATCGCTTTTTTCGTTATATTGACCATACCGCTCCTCAAATTCTTCTCCGTGCAGTTATCCGTAAAGCGGATCTTATGATACCGCAAAACCGACGATAATCAGCCGTTTTTACAAATACAGCATTTCTATGCACGTGTCTGAAAACCAGACACATGACCGACATTGCATATTTATTTTAACCGCATTTGTAATAAAATGCAAGCCGGGTCTGGGGATGGGATAAAAGCCGTTCCCGGCCTGTTTTTTATTGAAAGGACAAGTTATGAGATTTGCAAATGGAGTAGTGAAGCTGCGCATACCGATACTTATCGCCGCGCTGGCTCTGTGCGTGCTTTCAGTTTTCGGCATGGCGCGCACGCGTATCAATTATGACATGCTGACCTATCTGCCTCAGGACATGGAGACAGTAAAGGGTCAGGACGTACTGCTTAAGGATTTCGGCAAAGGTGCTTTTGCCATGGTGATCGTGGAGGGAATGGACCAGAACCAGGTAAGCGCTCTCAGAAAGTCAATTTCCGAAGTGGACCACGTGGCTGATGTGATCTGGTATGACACCTTCCTGCCGGAGAACATTCCGATGGAAATGCTTCCTCAGGATCTGTACGAAGCCTTTAACAGCGGAGATTCTACCATGATGGCCGTATTTTTCGACAGCGGCACATCGGCGGATGAGACTATCGAAGCCGTCGGAAAGATCCGTCAGATCACGGACGGACGCGCGCTGATCGCAGGGATGAGCGCCATGGTAGCCGATCTGAAAGAGCTGTGTGAAAAGGAGGAGGCTATCTACGTAGCTATCGCGGTGATCTGCGCCTGCATCGTCATGATGCTTCTGCTCGACGGCTGGCTGGTCCCCTTTGTCTTTCTGGCCAGCATAGGAGTCATGGTGCTGATGAATATGGGATCGAATTTCATATTCGGCGAGATCTCCTATATCACAAAAGCCCTCGCTGCCGTACTGCAGCTGGCAGTGACCATGGATTACAGCATTTTCCTCTGGCACAGCTACAACGAACACTGCGCAGACGGATCCGACAGAAAGCAGGCCATGGCAGCCGCTATACGCGACACACTGACCTCTGTCGTAGGATCTTCCGTCACTACCATCGCGGGATTTATAGCGCTGTGCTTTATGAGCTTCACGCTGGGCCGCGATCTCGGCCTGATCATGGCTAAGGGCGTGCTGCTGGGCGTCATCGGCTCGGTTACTGTTCTGCCCGCCATGATTCTGGTCCTCGACCGGCCTCTGCAGGCTACGCGGCACCGTGCGCTGATCCCCGACTGCGGAAAAGCCGCCGGAGTGATAGTAAAGATCTTCCCTCTTTTCCTCGTGCTTTTCATAGCTCTGATACCGCCTTTTTACTACGCGTATAAAAAGGCGAACGCAGAGGTCTACTACACCATCGCGGATTCGCTGCCCGAGGACATGGATTTCAAGATAGCCAATAAAAAGCTCCGTGATGATTATGACATGTCAAACGTCCAGATGATCCTGGTCAGCTCATCTCTGTCTCAGAGCGAAGTAAATGCGCTGTGCGATGAGCTGGGGGCCGTGGACGGTGTAAAATACGTCCTCGGACTGGAAAGCGTGACCGGCGACCGTATTCCGCGCGAGATGCTTCCGGATGACGTGACCTCGCAGCTGATCTCCGGCAGGTATGAGCTGCTGCTCTTCAGCTCTGAGTACGGAATAGCAACCGATGAGGTGTCCGACCAGATAAATGAAGTAAACCGCATTATCAAGAGCCACGATCCGTCGTCGATGCTCATCGGCGAGGCGGCCTGCACCAAGGATATGATAGAGGTGACGGATATCGATTTTGCGAGGGTCAATCTCGTCAGTATCGCCATGGTCTTCGTCATCATTCTGCTGGTCGAACGCAGCATATCGCTGCCCTTTATCCTGGTCGCGGTGATAGAGCTCGGTATTTTCATCAATCTGGGCATCTCGCATTTCACCGGCGAACAGCTTCCATTTATCGCGCCTATCTGTATATCCACTATCCAGCTCGGCGCCACGGTGGATTACGCCATACTGATGACAACACGCTACAGGAGCGAGAGGATCGGCGGCGCCTCAAAACGCGATGCCGTGAAGAAGGCGCTTTCCACCTCGATACCCTCGATACTGACATCGGGCTTTGGCCTGTTTGGAGCGACTTTCGGAGTCTACGTATATACCGATATCGATATCATAGGATCGATGTGCCTGCTGCTCTCGCGCGGAGCGCTTATATCCATGGCGCTCGTGATACTGACCCTTCCCGCGCTGCTGATGCTGTGCGACGGACTGATCAGGCACACCACGCTCGGTATGAAGAACTGTACGAAGGCCTGACCTGAAAAGATCCGGGGAGGACCGGCGCAGGCTGTCCGCCCTTTAGAAATACTCTTTTATTAAAATGCTGATAACATGAGGAGGCTATCATGAAAAAAATCAAAAAAATACTGTGCGTCACACTGGCGCTGTCGCTGGCGGCCATTCCCGCCTGGCTTTCGGGGAGGATCTCTCTTGAGGCTGTCGCCGACGAAGACCCAAAGACCATAGGCAGCTCCGCGTCGCAGGTGCTTTCTGCGGAGCCGTCCGGCGTCAGCGGGACGGTCGACTTTGACGGCGCGACCTATATCATCGCCGACGCCTCAGGCAAGACCGAAAAGGTGATAGAATCGTCCGGCACCGGAATGACATACCCTGACATTACTTCATCCGAGCTCCCTGTATCGTTTACCGTCCGCTATACCCTGGACGGCGCCGGGATAACTCCCGAAGAGCTCGCGGGCAAAAGCGGCCACATCTGCATACGCTTTGAGTGCGAAAATCTGAGCAGGCAGCTGGTAAAGGTAAACGGGACCGCGGAAAATCTCTGCACCCCTTACGCCGTGCTTACCGGACTTATGCTGGACCGTAACAGATTTTCCGGAGTGGAAATCTCAGGCGGCAGAGCGATCGATGACGGAAAACACATCATAGCCGCGGGGCTTATCCTTCCCGGCATGGCTGACAGTCTTGACCCCGAGGGCAGGAGCGAGCTTGTCTCAAAGCTCCCCTCCTTCATGGAGATAAGCGCCGATGTAACTGATTTCGCGCTCGATGGAGCGTACGGCGTAATACTGCCCCTGAATACGGAAGAACTGGATATCGAAGGCATAGACGAGCTCAAGGACCTCGAGGATCAGATGGACAAGCTGTCTGACGGCATGAAGGATCTGCGCAGCGGAGCTTCCGCGCTGAGCAGCGGCGCGAAGGATCTCTCCGACGGCGCAGCGCAGCTTGGCGACGGGACTAAAAAGCTTGCAGAGGGAACGGACAGGCTTGCCGGAGGAACGGATGCCCTGGCTGACGGAGCCTCTGCTCTTTCAAAAGGCATAGACCGGCTCGAGGGCGGAGTCGGCGAGCTGAGCACCGGGCTCTCTCTTCTCACAGAAAACAGCGGCCTGCTGCGCAGCGGAGCAGATCAGATCTTTGAGACCATGCTTGGCACGGTATCTGATTCTCTGGCTTCCGCAGGCCTGCCCGCGGGCACTCTTACACCGGAAAACTATTCGGAAAAGCTTTCCTCCATCATCTCTTCTCTCGATAAGGATGCCGTATACGCACAGGCTCTCGGCACCGTTACGGCTGCTGTCGAGGCAAACCGTCAGGCTGTAGCTGAGGCGGTGACAGGGGCCATCCGCGCGCAGGTACGCGAGGCGGTAATATCCGCAGCCGGTTTCCCGTCGGCAGACGCATATCAGCAGCTGCTGGACGCCGGACAGATACCTGATGCGGTGGCACAGGGTATAGAAAACGGGATCAATGCGCAGATGAACTCCGACGAAATAAGTGCGGCAATAGCCTCGCAGACCGACAGCCAGATCCAGGCTCTTATCGCGCAGCAGATGGAATCAGACGAAGTCAAGGCCCGGATAGCCGCGGCAGGCGAGGGCCTCGCAAAGGTTTCCACCGCCAAGGCGCAGCTGGATTCTCTGGCAGCTTTCTGCAGCGGAGTAAATGAATACACAAGAGGTGTAGACAGCGCGGCAGCCGGCGCCGGACAGCTCTCCGACGGCGTCAAGGCGCTGAAAGAAGGAAGCAGTACTCTCAGCAGCGGAGCGGGCGAGCTCTCGGGCGGTGTCAAGACGGTAAACAAGGGGTCTCATGACCTGGCGGATGGCGCAGCCGCGCTTACTGACGGAGCTGTCAGGCTGGCGGATGGCGCAGCAAAGCTGTCAGATGGGATAAACCGTTTGGACGAGGATGGGATCTCCAGGATCACTGACCGCTTCGGCGGTGAGAACGCGCGTATCGCCGCACGTTTTGCCCAGCTTATCGAGCTCGGACGCGAGACATCGGATACTCACTACGTGATCCGCTTCGCCGGGATCAAATAACCGCGAAGCCGTCAGGCTCCTTAAAAAAACGACGATCTGTTTGCTTTCACATGCTTGTGTCCGCAAACGATCGTCGTTTTTTTATGTATAGATCCGCCTGCTTATGATCTCATTCCCGAGGTCATGCGGGCGTACGCGGCGCAGCTTTACCGATCAGGTCGTCTGCTCGGTGGGATAAGACGACTTGCCTGTAACAGCGCGCTTTACGATGCGTCCCATGCGCTTTATCGCGTAGGGACCTACAAGCTTCATCATCTCCTCCGCCGTATGCATCTCGCTGGCGGCAGGCAGATCGCGCGTGAGGTGGATCGCGTCAAACTCGCACCTCGTAGTGCAAAGGCCGCAGCCCACACACTGATTCAGATCCACGATAGTGGCTCCGCACTTGAGGCAGCGCGCCGCCTCGGTCCTGACCTGTTCCTCGGTAAGAGGCAGCCTCATATCCTCAAAGGTTCCGCGTACATCTCCGCTCTTCATGCCGGGGCGCTGACGCGGCGAATTATCAAACGACTCCACGCGTATATCATCGCGGTCAAGCTCGATAAAAGTACGCAGATCGCGTCCGATTGTCAGGGACTGTCCCGGATGGACAAAGCGGTTGATCGAGACCATGCCCTGCCTGCCTTCGGCGATGGCGTCTATCGCAAAACGCGCGCCGTGGTAGATATCGCCTCCCACAAAGATATCGGGCTCGGCGGTCTGATAGGTCACGGGATCCGCGACGGCAGTGCCGCCGGGACGGACCTCCACCTTTGAGCCATCGAGCAGGCCGCCCCACTCGGCGCTCTGGCCTATGGCCATGAGCACGTTATCGCATTTTACGGTGATAGTCTCGTTCTCGTCATACTTCGGAGCAAATCTGTGGTCCGCGTCAAAGACGGAAACACACTTTTTGAATACGATACCGCATACGCGGCCGTTTTCGGTCAGTATTTCCTTCGGGCCCCAGCCGTTCTTTATCTCTATACCCTCGGCCTCGCACTCGGCAACCTCGTCGCGCGCAGCGGGCATCTCATCACGCTGCTCAAGGCAGAGCATGGTGACCTTGCCGGAGGCAGCGCGGAGCGCGGTCCTGGCCACATCGGCAGCAACATTTCCGCCACCGACCACGACCACGTCGCCGTTAAGTCGCACGCTATCATCCTGATTGACTCTGCGCAGGAAGCTGACGCCGGATTCAACGCCCTCTGCGTCCTCGCCGGGCACGCCG
>CAMOQY010000031.1 GCA_946623295.1 uncultured Lachnospiraceae bacterium
ACATAGTAACTATAGGCGATTTCAGCAAACTTTGCAAGTAAAAAATACAGATTTGCGGAGTTTTTCATGATTGTCCGGGGCGTGTGGGCTTTATTCATCAAAAAGCTCATACTCCACGATCGTGCAAAGGAGATGATATACGGCGATATGCTGCTCCTGGATCCGGTAAGTCTCGCGCTCCGGCATGATCAGCGAGAGCCGGGCAAGCCTGCCCAGATCGCCTCCGTCGCGCCCGGTAAGCCCTATCGTGCGGATCCCGAGAGCATTTGCGGTCTTCACGGCAGCAGCAACATTGACCGCATTGCCTGAGGTACTGATACCGATAAGGGCGTCGCCCTCTTTTCCGTAGGCAAGCACCTGCTGGGCATATACGAGCGAAGGATCCACGTCATTGGCAAATGCCGAGATCGCCGCGGCATGACCCGCGAGCGAGATGGCCGGAAGACCCTGCTGGAGCTTTGAAGCGATCTCCTCTCCTGCTTCCCCGTACAGCGCGTTCATTTTTTCCTTAAATCCGGCGCTCACGGGACGCCTGAGCATAAAGCCTTTGAGCAGCTCCCCCGCGATGTGATCGCAGTCCGCGCAGCTTCCCCCGTTTCCGCAGAGCAGAAGTTTTCCGCCCGAAGCAAAGGTTTCCGCGAGCAGCTCGCCGGCCTGCACGATCTGTCCGCGCAATCCCTCCAGCTCTGTGTGCCTGGCAAAAAACTCATCGATAAATGCAGTTGTTTTTTCCTTCATAAAACCTCCGCAACCTCTGCGGGCCATTCCCGAGGCCGGGTGGGACCCGTCCTCATTTCCTAATAAAACCTGTACGTCTGGCCGTCGGCTGAAAAATCGAAATTCTCCAGGTGGAGCGTGCCTTTTTTACCGCTGAGCTTCGGCAGAATATCCGCCATGACGGGAAGCTTGCCCTCCAGCTGGGTACCCGCGCCGAGCATAACGCTTACATCGCCGGCATCCAGAAGGATCTGTCCGCTGCTGTCAAAATGAATATGCTCTATTATATTTACAAGGCTCCTTTCCTCTCCGTCCCACTCTATGGTTTTCGAGGATAGAAACTGCGTGATCTGAAGAAGCTGGTTCAGCACGGTACGGCTGCTGACGGGGAGCGTCCTGCCGAGGACCACATAGTCTATATCAAGCCCTGTCACCCTCGGAATATCCGGATAGAGCTCACCGCAGCTCTCCAGCACCAGCCCGTCCATATCAAAATACAGATAGCTGCCCATAAACTCCACGTAGGCTACCATGGGCTTCATATTTACTTGTATCACCGCCTCGCTGAGCGAGTCGAGTTTTACCTCATAGTCCCTCACAAAAGCGATCTGCTGCTTTTTGCCCGTCAGATTTCGGAAAAAGGCCACCAGCGGCCGGTACGAATCCTCGTCGTAAAAGACCTTGTCTTTTATCTGTTCATCGCTGTAATACGCCGCGCCCTCGACCCTGACGGTATCGATGCGTGAAAAATACGCGATACAGAACATTATGACCGCCGCGGCAAACACAACTGATATAGAGATTAGAATTATCTTTTTCTTCAAGTGTTATCCGCCTTTGAAGCCTGCTCATATCTATTTTTTGCCTGGCCGGCTTCCCTCTGTCCGGCTGTCTCCGGTCGTCTGCCTGAGCCAAAGAGCGAGCGCAGCAGGCTCCGCTTCTTTCTTGATATCCCGACGCTCTGGCGCGCGACGCTCAGCACCAGACCAAACTCAGACATGAGAAACAACACGGAGGATCCGCCGTAGCTGATAAAGGGAAGCGTGACTCCCGTATTCGGTATCATGTTCGTCACAACGGCTATATTGAGCACTACCTGAAGCGATATGTGCACCGCGACGCCCGCGCAAAGGAAAAAGCCCAGCCTGTCGGGGGCGTTGGAAGCGATCACAAGTATGCGGTAGATTAGGAAACCAAACAAAGCTATAAGACAGATGGCTCCAAAGATCCCCAGTTCCTCTACGAGGATGGAAAAGACCATATCGTTCTGAGCCTCTGGCACGAAGCCCAGCTTCTGGACGCTGTTTCCGAGACCCTTTCCGAAAAAGCCGCCGGAGCCTATGGCATACAGCCCCTGCATTACCTGCCAGCCGCCCTCCAGCGAATAAGCCTCGGGATCCTTCCATACGTCGATCCTCTCGAGCTGATAGCGCTTGAGCAGTCCGATATCCACGAGCCAGTCGCCCAGGAAATACGCCACGGCGACCACCGCGAGAAACGCCAGCAGGACCGCGAGATATTTTTTCTTGTGCTCGCTGGCTATGGTCATCAGGACAAGCACGATCGCCACAAGGATGATCGATGAGCTCAGATTGTTCAGGAATACAAAGAATATGGGGACTCCCGTTACACCGAGCACGAGGAGCACACCGCCGAGTTTGTCGATCTTGTACTTAAGATTGGTGAGCAGGAGGGCCACCACCATGATCAGAGCGAGCTTTACCAGCTCCGTCGGCTGAAAGATGGAATGTCCGCCTATGCCGAACCAGCGCTTGCGCCCGTTGAACTCTATTCCCAGTGACGTGAAGTCCACCAACGCCATGAGTACGACCGAGGCAATATAGACCGGCCACGTACCGAATTTGCAGAGCCACTGGTAATTAAAGAGCGAAAGAAAAACCATAAAAGCCAGAGCGCCGCCCGAAATAAGAGCCTGCCGCGTAAGATAATACGAGCTGTCTCCTATCTTGAGCTGGGCGGTGTAATAACTCGTCGTATATACCATCATCAGGCCGAAGGCGACCAAAAGAAGCACCGCCAGTATAAGGGCGTTGTCTGTATTTTTTCTGATGAAAAATACCCGTCTTATTCCGGTCCTTTCCCGGCCGGCAGCGACGGTTTTCTGATCCGCGCTCATGCTTTCTCCCTGACTAATTCCTTGAATCTTCTGCCTCTGACTTCATAGCTCCTGAACATATCCCAGCTTGCGCAGGCCGGCGAAAGCAGCACAGCCTCTCCGGGCCGGGCTTCGCGTATCGCCGCCTCCACCGCACCGTCGAAGGTATCGGCAAAGCTGTAATCCTTGTATCCGTATTTATCGCAGGTATCGGCGATCTGCTGCCTGCAGGCGCCCAAAAGCACCATATGGCGCACTCTGCCCGGAAGCTCCTTCACCCACTCGTCAAATTCGATGTGCTTGTCGTATCCGCCCGCTATCAGCACAGCCGGGCGGTTCATGGCGCGGATCGCCTGCACGGAGGCGTCGGGATTCGTACCCTTTGAATCATTATAATAATCCACGCCGTTTCTCGTGAGCACATACTCTATCCTGTGCTCCACGGCGTTAAAGTCCGCTATGCTCCGGCGGATGGATCCGACCGGAATGCCGAGCGAAAGCGCCATCAGCGCAGCAGCCAGGACATTTTCGTGATTATGGCGTCCGAGAAGCTTCATGTCGCCGGTCGTGCACAGCACGAATTCGCTGCCGTCCAGCCGTATCACAAGCTCATCTCCGCGCATAAAGCCGCCCTCGGGCAGCTCCCTGGCGCTGCTGAAAAAGAGCACACGGGGCCGGATGCCCGCGGCAAATTCCCGAAGTCTCTCATCTTCATAGTTGAGCACGCACACGTCATCTGCAAGCTGGTTTTCCGCTATGCGTTCCTTGGCTGCGGCATACGCTTCCATGGTGCCGAAGCGGTCCAGATGGTCGGGCGTGATATTGAGTATCGCGCTGACGTTCGGGCGGAAGCTTTCTATGGTCTCCAGATGAAATCCGGCGACTTCGATCACACAGACGCTTTCATCCGTGAGTTTGTCGACGACGCCCGTATAGGCGTTTCCTATGTTTCCGACCGTATAGCCGTCCAGGCCGGCATCGGTAACTATCTGTCCCAAAAGCGCCGTAGTCGTGGTTTTTCCGTTTGTTCCGGTGATCGCGGCGATGCGTCCTTTGCCCAGCCTGTACGCCAGCTCTATCTCACTGATACACGGGATGCCCGCCTCGCGCAGCGCGCAGGCAAAAGGTGCCTTTCCGGGGATGCCGGGACTCATTATACAGGCCTTCGCGCCTTCCGTATCAGCCGGATCGAGCTTGCCGAGAACGATCCTTAGTCTGTTTTCCCACTCCGGATGTCCTGCGAGGATCTTTTCGCTCACGGCAGCCGCGTCCCTCGACGTATTCTCGTCAAAGACCGTTACGTCAAAGCCGTGCGCCAGCAGCAGCTGCGCACTTCCGATCCCGCTTATTCCCGTTCCGGCTACGATATATTTCATTCTTCTTTTCCTTTTCAGATCTTGGCTTTTTCGATGCCGACAGTCCGCTTTTTGTCAGCAGGCTTTTCCTGCGCTGCGGCTTAGTACGCGGCGCGTCAGCGCCAGGGTCCTGATCACAGTCCCATCCAGCCAACAAGGGCAAGCAGCACTGTTATGACTGTAAACACAGTCACGATACGCGTCTCGGACCAGCCGCACAGCTCAAAATGATGATGGATGGGCGCCATCTTGAAAATACGCTTTCCGTGAGTTTTCTTAAAATAAGCGACCTGGATGATCGAGGACATGATCTCGGCAAAATAGATAAAGCCGACGACCAGGATCAGCAGCGGCTCTCCGAGCACCACGAATGCGCTCGCCACAAAGCCGCCCAGCGCCAGCGATCCGGTATCGCCCATAAAGACTTTCGCAGGGTAAGCATTAAAGAGCAGAAACGCCAGCAGGCCGCCGATGACCGCAGCGCACACGGGCGCGATGTTTGCGCCGAGCTTTACCGAGGCGGCAGTCAGGAAGATGGCGACTACGATCGTGACCGACGAGCAGAGCCCGTCCAGTCCGTCCGTAAAATTAACGCCGTTGTCAGTACCGAGCACAACGAAGAGAGTAAAGAAGGGGTAAAACCACTTCAGATCCCAGTCCACATCAAAGAAGGGGACATGGATCACAGTCCTCGTATCCGAAAAGATCATCATGTACGCGCACAGAGCCGACATGAGCACGAGCTGCATCAGCATCTTCTTCCACGCGGAAAGGCCCTTGGTGTTTTTTTTGACGACTTTGAGGTAGTCGTCCATAAAACCGATGGCGCCATACCAGAACGTCATGCCGATGATCGGCCACATCCTGGTGTATTTAAAGGCAAAGAGCACGCTCGCGGCCATGATGCCTATTATGAACGCGATGCCGCCCATCGTGGGAGTACCCTGCTTTTTAAGATGGGTCTGCGGGCCGTCGTCGCGCACCTGCTGCCCGAATTTGATCTTGTGAAGCAGCGGAATGAGCAGCGGACAGATGATCGCCGTCACTATGAAAGAAATAAAAAGCGGTAAAATTATCTCGTGTGTCATATCTTCCTCCCCGTTCAGCCGTCATCGTTTCCGCTGTCTGTATTTCCGCCGTCCTGGCTGTCGATCTCATTCCAGTCCACGCCTCCCATATCCGGGACGCCTGCAGCCGGAACCAGATTCGGATCAGCATCCGCTGCATCCGTCGTATCGCCGCCGTCCGTGCCTGCGGTATCCGTACCATCGTCAGCCGTGCCGTCATTACCGCTGTCATCCTGTCCTTCTCCGTCAGCAGGGCTTACAGTGGGGGTATCGAAAATGTGACTGACGACCTCGCCCTCTCCCTCGAGGTTTATATAGGGTATTATATTCTCCATTATTTCTTTTTCAAGAGCAATGGCCAGCTTGGCGCTGACGCTCTCGCCGCCCTCCAGGTCGACCGTAGGGTTGTCGATTATGACATAGATCAGTACCTGCGGATCATCGATCGGGGCCGCCGCGATAAATGAAACGAGGTATTTCTTGTCGCTTCTGGGAAGCTTTTCGGCGGTTCCGGTCTTTCCTCCGATGCTGTAGCCGGTTATCTTCGCGGTCTTGGCAGTACCGTTTTCCACGGTCTCAAAAAGCGCATTGCGGATGAAAGCGCTTGTCTCCTCCGTTACGGTTTCTCTGACAAGTACGGGTTCTATATTTCTTACGATCTGTCCGTCGCTGCTGAGGATCTGTCTCACAGTGTGGGGCTGATAGTAGCTGCCGCCGTTTACAAGCGAGCAGAACGCGGATGCAAGCTGTACCATATTTACGGTAAAGTTCTGTCCGAAGGAGTTCGTCGCGAGATCGACCGGGCCCATTTTATCCGCCGGATACAGCAGACCGCCGTTCTCTCCGGGCAGATCCACCGAGGTCTGCTTTCCAAAGCCGAATATGCTCTGATACTCGGCAAATTTTTCCGCTCCGAGAGCCGCGACGATATCCATCATGGCAACGTTGCAGGATTCCATTAGGGATTCAGTAAGATCCAGATATCCGTGCCCTTCTACGTTATTGCACTTGACGCGCGTCAGATACGAGCCAGAGCCAAAGCTTCTCGAACCAGTGCAGCGAAACTCCGAATGCTCATTGATCACGCCGTTTTCAAGCGCCGCCGCGACTGTGAAAGGCTTCGCCGTGGATCCCGGCTCATAGGCGTCCGCGACAGCGTAATTTTTCCACATGGCGCCGCGGGCGGCCTCAAGTTCTTCATCGGTAGCCATAGCCTCGATCTCTTCCGCCGTATAGCAATAGGTCAGGTTAGACGGATCGTTGAGATCAAAGAGCTTGTCCGTAGCCTCGGCGAGAATTTCACCGTTATTGGGGTTCATGACGATCGCGGCGATATTGTCCGCATCGTGCGTCGCCGCAAAGTTTGCTATGACTTTTTCACAGGCGGCCTGGATCGTATAATCGATCGTGCTTACAAGCGTATTGCCGTCGTCGGCGGGAATGACGGTCCGCTCCGCTACGCCATCTGTATTGACGTAGCCGTACTCGCGGCCGTTCATGCCCACGAGCTCGTCGTTGTAGTATTCCTCCAGGCCCCAGTTTCCTCTTGTAGAGTCGCTTCCCGAAAAACCAAGCAGATTGCAGGCGAATGTGCCGAAGGGGTAGACTCTCTTGTAGTCCTCTTCAAACCAGACGCCCCTGACATAGCCGGTCTCCTTGGCGCTCTCGGCGGCGTTTACCTCGTCCCGGTATGCTATAAAGCTCGCTCTCTGTTCCTCAGTCAGCTGCTTTGCGTAGCGGATATAGGCGCTCGAAGGTTTTTCCTCGATGGTCTTTTTCATATCTGCAATATCAAAGCCGAATACCGCATTTACTGCTGCGAGCGTCGCATTTTCATTTTTCGCGTTGTTTGCGAGGATCACGGACGGATCGAGGATCATGGTATATATCCTCTCGCTCGTAGCCAGGATCGTGCCGTTGCGGTCTGTTATAGTCCCGCGGCGGGCGTAGATGGTGGTGCTGGAGTAATCCTGCTGAGAGAGGATGCTTATCTCATAATCATCACCCTGCTGCGCGTTTATCACAAATATCCTTATTATTAAAGCGATCAAGGCTACTGCCGCCACGACCGTGAACGTCACTAACCTTGATCTGATAGCTCTTTCGTATTTTTTGTTTTTAAGCTCTCTCCGGCGTCTTCTTTCTTCCGGATCAAGTGTTTGGGATGTCTTCATACTGTCTTACATAGCCTCCGTCCGATCTGTCGTAGTAAATGACCTGATCGGCAGAGGGATAAACCATTCCCAGCTCCTCCGTCGCTATACGATAGACCTCGTTCAGATCTATCGACTTGTTCAGATAGATTTCCTTTGCGTTGTTTTCCGCCCTGAGCTTCTGGAGCTGTTCCTCAGCCTTCTGGATGCTCCTCTGGGATGAGGTGATGTCTGAATGGACGGAAAGCAGGCTGATGCAGGCCAGCAGCAGGAAGGTAGCCGCTGCCGCTACAAGAATCACATAGCCCCAGCCAAACGCCGTCGCACGTATCCTGCCCGCGGCGGCACGGCGAGGCATCCTGCGGACATCAGCTCTGCGCGGAGCAGGGCGCTCCACGCGCTCGGGAGCTTCCGCGCCGTAAATATATCTCTCGTCCGCGGCATTGCTCTCATCGGAGAAAGAAAGGATCCTCTCCTCCTCCGGGTCCACGGGCCTGTATGTGTACGCTCCTGTTTTCCTTGCCATGTCCGTTCCGTCCTTGTTTTACCGTTTATGCCGGGCCGCGGATGCCGCGGATCCCGCTTTTATTCCGGGCTATGCCCTCTCAAAAACTCTTAACTTTGCGCTCTTTGATCTCGGATTGCTCTCCTGTTCCTTTGCGTCCGGGAGGATCGGTTTCCTCGTTATTACCCTGCCTTTACTCACAGCTCCGCACACACATACCGGAAGTCCGGGAGGACAGGTGCAGGGGTTTTCCGCTTTGCGGAAAGCGTTTTTCACGATCCGGTCCTCAAGAGAATGGAACGTGATAACGCACATCCTTCCGCCGGGAGCCAGGAGGTCTATCATCCCGCCGAGCTTTTCCGACAGCACCGTGAGCTCCCTGTTGAGCTCGATCCGGATCGCCTGAAAGGTGCGCTTTGCCGGATGACCGCCTGTTTTTCTGACCTTCATCGGTATGGCGCCGCTGATGATCTCCGAAAGCTCGAAGGTCGTCTCTATCGGCTTTTTCCCGCGGGCCATAACGATGTGCTTTGCTATGTTTCTCGCGAAATTGTCCTCGCCGTACTCGCTGATGATCCTTGCAAGCTCCTGAAGGCTGTATGTATTTACGATATCTGCAGCCGTCATCTCCTCGTCACGGTCCATCCGCATATCGAGCGGCGCGTCGTGCATATAGGAAAAGCCGCGCTGCGCGTCGTCCAGCTGATGTGAGGATACGCCCAGATCCAGCAGGATACCGTTTACTTTGTCTGTTTCAAGGTTCTGTAATATATCGGCCATACTGCCGTAGTTTGCTTTGACGATGACTATCTTTTTATCCATGTCACCGGGCTGCGGTCCGGTCTCGTCGGAGCCGTCTATAACGCGTACGGCATCCGCCCCTGCTATAGCCGAAAGCCGCAAAGCGGCGGCTTCTATCGCATCGCTGTCGCGGTCTATCCCGATCAGATGTCCGCTCGTCAGTCTCTTCGCTATCTCTGAGGAATGTCCCGCTCCTCCCAGCGTTCCGTCGACATAAGTGCCCGACGGCACCACATTCAGCATTTCAATGACTGTATCAAGAAGAATCGGGGTGTGCGAGAAAGTCCCGCCGGATGATCCGCTGCCGTTCATACGTGTCAGATCCCGAAGCCCTGCATCGCGTCGGCGGCCTGGTCCATATTGTCATATGTGCTGGCCGATCTCCAGCGCTCCTCGTCCCATATCTCTATGCGGTTTCCGAGCCCTGCAAAGATAACATCCCTCGAGAGGGAGGCTATGGTGCGGAGATTCTGGGGGATCAGGATCCTCCCGTGTCCGTCAAGACTGCAAAGAGCCGCGTTTGCGAGAAAGAATCTGGAAAATCTGCGCGCATCGGGGTTTGATATCGGAAGCGACTGAAGTTTCTTTTCAAACTCCGCCCAATCCTGCGAAGCATAGATAAAGAGGCAGCCGTCGAGTCCCGCGGTGACCACAAACTCGTCTCCGAGCTGGTCGCGGAATTTTGATGGAACGATGAGACGTCCCTTTGCGTCTATGGAATGGCTGTACTCACCCATAAACATATCCGGCTTACCTCCTTTCTGCCTGAATTTTTCCCACTTCAGTCCATTTCGGTCCACTTTAGACCACTTGGTGATATTATAAGCATAAAAAAAGGGCTTTGCAAGCCCTTTTTGCGTTATTATCTGTATATTTTCGCGGTTTATTCACGCCTGATCGCGGCGTGTGAATTATCGTGAATGAGCGAGCATTCTCGCGCCGGAAAGTCCTTCCGCAAGCGCGTCTATATCCTCCCTGGTATTAAAGCGCGAGAGCCCTATGCGCAGAGCGCCGTCTATGGCCGCAGGCGCCATGCCGATCGCCTCCAGCACGTGGCTGCGCCTTCCCTGGCGGCAGGCAGAGCTCTTTGATACGTATACGCCGCGCTCCTCGAGGAAATTCATCAGGACCTCGCTCCTCCAGCCGGGCATCGAGATACTCAGGATATGCGGCGCGGCGGTGTCGAGCATCCGGATCTCAGGCACGGCAGCGGAAAGTCTTTCCGAAAGATACGCCTTGAGCGAGGCGATCCTGTCGATCTGGGGATCCTGGCGGCAGGCGGCAGCAAAAGCGGCAATGGCAGGCATGGCCTCCGTACCGGCTCTGCGTCCGGACTCCTGATGCCCTCCGAGGATATAAGGGGGAAGCTTTACTCCGCTTCTGATGTAGAGCGCCCCTACGCCCTTTACGGCATGAATCTTATGTCCGCTTATGCTGATAAGATCCGCGCCGAGCTTGTCGGCTTTAAAAGGTATCTTTTTAAACGCCTGCACGGCGTCGGTGTGGAAAAGCCCTGTGTAGCCGGCTTTTTTCAGCTGTCCGGCGATCTCCGCGATGTCCGTCACGGCGCCTGTTTCGTTGTTGACCATCATAAGAGTCACCAGCACGGTATCGGGCCGCAGCGCTCCGATCACGGAATCGGCGCTGATCACTCCTGCAGCGTCCGGCCTAAGGCGCGTCACCTCAAAGCCTTCATGCTCGAGATAGTCGAGGCTCTCGCGCACGGCATCATGCTCTACAAGCGAACTGATAATATGGCGTCCGCTGTGTCTGCGGCTCTGCGCGCCGCGGATAATCGCCCAGTTATCGCTTTCAGTGCCGCAGGAGGTAAAAACTACCTCTTCCGCCGCGGCTCCAAGCGCGCACGCAACATCCGCCCGGCATTCGTCGAGCAGTTTTTTCGCTTCGCGGCCCTTTTTATAGGTCGACGAAGGATTGCCGTATAAATCAGTCATAGCCCGGAGCGCCGCTTCCGCGGCCTCCGGGCATGTCATGGTTGTAGCTGAATTGTCAAGATAATGCTCCATATCAGATGTTGACCTCTGCAATGAGCTCGTTTATGACGCGGAGAGCCTCGCCGGGAAGGTGATTGTAGCCGTCCTTGTCCACGTCGCAGCTTGCAATAAAGTTACGGCGGGCAATGAAGCTGGCTTTCAGCGCCTTGAGATATTTCTCATCCGTCATGTCAGGCACAAAACCAGGCCACTCCATGATCTCGATGCCCTGAAGCGGCTTCCACGGCTTGAACTGCGCCTTTCCTTCTACTACGGCTTCGATACAGCCGAGAGTGTCGGACGGTTTGACCTTTTTGTCCATAAAGAAGCCCGTGTTGATAATGTAGCAGTCTACATTGCATTTTTCAATCAGATATTTGAATTTTTCGTAGTCCTGTTCGAGCGGATAAGCGCGGAACGGGTCGGCGTAGGGCTCATAGACGAGCTTTGAAGCATCGTAATCCGCGTCAAGATTCTCGGCTGAGGAGCGTTTTGTCGCCAGAGCGGCTCCCATGACTGCGCCTATGACTCCGTCCGTCAGCTTGAGGATAGGCGGAAGCGTGGGATCCTTCATGATCCAGAAAATGGCGTTTACCGGATCGTTGATGCGGTCAACGCGGTTGGGCGACCAGAGTTTGGATTTTATCGCGCGTCCGTTTCCTCCGCGAAGATCCTCCGTGACAGGCACG
>CAMOQY010000032.1 GCA_946623295.1 uncultured Lachnospiraceae bacterium
CCGCAAGTGCCCGCGCAAGTGGCACGGTCGCCTCGATATCGGACGGCGTCGTTTCACCGCCGAGATTCGAGTCGTTTACGATCCCCGTACAGCGGATGCCCGCGGCAGTCTCTATCTCTCTCATTACTTCCAGCGCGTCCTTCGCGTTTCCGGTAAGCGGACGGTAGAAGTTCACTACGTAGAGGACCTCGTAGTCGTTTTCCTCCAGGATGTACGGCACGAAGCGTCCGAGCGCAAGCGCGCCGCGGTCATCGCCGCCGACGTCCAGGACCGCGTATTCGCTGCGGCTTTCCACGAGCCCGTAGATCGCGGACGGAAGCGCAGGCAGATCCACGTTGGTATTTGCAAAGGGCAGCGCGATCACCCGCACGCCCGCTTCCTCAAGCTCCCGGGCGGAGTCGGCGGAACGGAAGTAGGGATTGACTATATCCATGTCCGCAAGCGCAGCCGGTTTGCCGCAGGAACGCAGCATCAGCGCGTAGTTTACCGCCAGGTTTGATTTGCCGCTGCCGTAATGACCGACAAAGAGCGTGACCCTTTTCATTCCACTACGATATCGAACTGATGCGTCCAGCCCATCGTGTCCTCGATGCGCCCGGTCTGGATGCCGTAGAGCGTGTTGTACAGGCGGTCCGCAAGCTCTCCGCACTGGCCGTCCGCGACCTGATAGTCCTTGCCTTCAAAGGTAAGGGATCCGATCGGGGAGATCACGGCAGCGGTGCCGGAAGCGAAGATCTCCTGCAGGGAGCCGTCCTCGGAAGCCTTAAGAACATCGGCAAGCGCAAGCTTTCCCTCATGTACCGGGATATTCCAGGACTTGAGCAGCTGTATGACCGAATCGCGAGTGATGCCGGGCAGGATAGTGCCGGAATCGAGCGATGCGGTATAGACTTCGTTGTTGATACGGAAGAAGGCATTGCAGGTGCCGATCTCCTCGACGTATTTGTGCTCCGCGGCGTCAAGCCACAGCACGTCCTTGCAGTTGGCTGCCTTTGCGTCGCGGGCGGCTCTCATGGCTCCGCCGTAGTTTCCGCCGACCTTTGCATAGCCCGTGCCGCCCTTTGCCGCGCGGATGTATTTATCCTGCACATAGATACGGGAAGCGCTGAGCTTGCCGGTAAAGGAGCCGTAGTAGGCGCCGGTCGGAGCGATGATGATGACAAAACGGTAATGATCGACCGCGACGGCGGAGAAGGAGATCTCGTCACCGAAAATAAACGGCCTGATGTACATCGAGGTACCGGGGGTCTTGGGCATCCAGTCGGCATCCACACGGAGCAGAGCTTCGATCGCGTCGACCAGCACGCCTTCGGGAAGATCCGGTATGCACATACGCTCGGCGGTACGGGACATTCTCTTTACGTTCATGTCAGGGCGGAAGATCTGCAGCCTGCCGTCGGGACGGCGGTAAGCCTTCATTCCCTCAAACATCATCTGTGCGTAGTGCAGCACGGAAGAGCCGGGATCGATAGACAGAGGCTCATAGGGAACGATACGGCCGTCATGCCAGCCCTGACCCTCATCATAATCCATCAGGAACATGTGGTCAGTAAAAAAGCGCGCAAATCCGAGATTGTTTTCATCGGCCGGTTTCTGCTTGGGATGTGTGGTCAGAGTGACCGGAAAAGAATGTTTCATGGTTTGATCCTCCTTTTATTTATAAGATGTGTTTTCAGCATCTGCAATAAGGTGCGGGGCACCTCAGACTTCGTGATAGAGTTCGGGACGGCGGTCGCGGAATACGTTTATCGTCCCGCGGATGTTTTTCAGGATCCCGGGATCGCAGTCGGCGGTGATGAGTTCCTCGCCGGCGCCGGCTTTTGCGAGCGTTTCGCCCCACGGGTCGCGGATGGAAGAGCAGCCGCCGTAGACTGTATCGCCGTACGACCCGCAGGAATTGCAGGAGACGGTGAACATCTGGTTCTCGATCGCCCGGGCCTGCGTCAGCGCCAGGAGATGCGGGATGCGCACATCCGGCCACTGAGACGGGACGAAGAGGATATCGAGACCGCCGAGCGCGAGAGTCCTGGCAAGCTCCGGGAAGCGGATATCATAGCAGATGATGACTCCGCACTTTATACCGTCCAGTTCGAACGCGGCAAGTCGGCCGCCTTTCGCAAAATAATCGTCCTCGCCCATCGGAGTAAAGAGATGAGTCTTGTCGTACTCGGCCACGCATCTGCCTTCACGGTCAAAGACGTACGCTGTGTTGAAAACTTTGCCGTCTCTCAGGTTCGCGACGCTTCCGGCTACGATATTGACGCGGTTTTCACGCGCCAGCGCGCCGATGCGGGCTTTGACCTTTTCACCGTCGCGGTCGGCGAGGCTTTCCAGCCCCTCGCGCGGGAAAAAGCCCGTATTCCAGGTCTCGGGAAGTACGATAACGTCCGGCTTTTCATTAAGCGCCTGCCGTATAAGCTCCTCGGCCCGGTCAAAGTTTTCCGCGGGTCTTGCGGCGAGCATGTTCATCTGGATGCAGGTGATCCTCATAGTGCCTCCGTTTCCTACAGCGCGTTGCGCTGGATCTTTCCGCTCGTCGTCTTGGGCAGACTGTCGCGGAAAACGACGATCCTCGGGTATTTGTAAGGCGCGGTGTGCGTCTTTACGTAATTCTGTATTTCTTTCTTAAGCTCCTCGGTTCCTTCGGTACCGGGGATCAGGACGATCGAAGCCTTGACGACCTGGCCGCGCACAGGGTCCGGGGCGGCGGAAACGCCGCATTCCAGCACGTAGGGCAGCTCCATGATGACGCTTTCGATCTCGAAAGGCCCGATACGGTATCCTGAGGATTTGATGACGTCGTCCACACGCCCGACATACCAGTAGAATCCGTCCTCGTCCTTCCACGCCGTATCGCCCGTATGGTAGAATCCGCCGCGCCAGGTCTCGTCGGTCTTTTCGGGATCGCGGTAATACTCGACCGCCAGTCCGCAGGGAAGCCCCTTGTCGATACGGATGACGATCTCGCCTACCTCGCCGACCGGGACGCTTTTGCCGTCGCCATCGACCAGATCGACGTCATAGATCGGGGCGGGCTTGCCCATGGAACCTATCTTGTGAGGCGCGCCGATCATATTTCCGATGATCATCGTGCTTTCCGACTGGCCGAAGCCTTCCATGATCTGAAGTCCGGTCGCTTTCTCAAACTGGCGGTAGACCTCGGGGTTAAGGGCTTCGCCGGCAGTAGTCATATGCTCGATGGAAGAGAGGTCGTAGCGGGAGATATCCTGCTTGACCATCATCCTGAGGATCGTCGGAGGCGCGCAGAACGTGGTGATGTGATACTTGGCAAACATGGGCAGGATATCCGCCGCGTCAAATCTGTCAAAATCGTACACAAAGGTCGCCGCCTCGCACATCCACTGTCCGTAGAGCTTGCCCCACATGGCCTTGGCCCAGCCCGTGTCGGAGATCGTAAAATGCAGACCGGCCGGATCGACGGAATGCCAGTACTTCGCGGTATGGAAGTGCCCGAGAGGATACTTATGATTGTGTGCGGCGATCTTAGGATAGCCGGAGGTCCCGGAAGTAAAATACATGAGCAGCAGATCGTCGCCGCACGGAGAATCCGCCGTCCTGTTAAAGTGCGTGCTGTACAGCTTGTATTCCTCGTCAAAGGTACGCCAGCCTTCGCGCGTGCCGTTAACGATGATCTTGTTTGAAAGACCGTGATACGTTTCGGCGGCCAGGTCTATCTGGGCAGCAGTATCTTCATCCGCTGTGCAAATGACAGTCGAGATGCCTGCCGCCTTAAAGCGGTATTCGAAGTCATGGCTCTGCAGCTGGCTGGTCGCAGGGATCGCGACCGCTCCGAGCTTGTTAAGGCCGAGCATCGCAAACCAGAACTGGTAATGGCGCTTTAGAGCAAGCAGTACGCGGTCGCCTTTTTTGATACCGAGGCTCTTAAAGTAATTCGCGCACTGGTTGGAAGCCTTTTTCATATCGAGGAAGGTGAAGCGGCGCTCGGTCTTGTCGGATGACACATGGAGCATGGCCAGCTTGTCGGGCTCCGCCTTCGCGATCCCGTCCACGATGTCAAAGGCAAAGTTGAAGCGGTCCGTATTTTTGAAACGGATGGAGATCGGAGTCCCCTTTTCGTTTTCCTCTACGTCTATGAATTCCTGATACAGTCTCGGCCTGTCGTCCCTGCGGATCGTGCGCTTTGCCTCGGGTATCAGCCTGGAGGGCGTAAGCTCCGGGATCGGCTCTCCGGTGGGGTTGAGGACTATGGCATAGAAATAGCAGTCGTCGTCCTGAACGGCGATCATACCGTGAGGCGTGGAGCTGTCGTAGTAGATGCTGTCCCCGGGGCCGAGGACTTCCTTGTGGTTGCCGACCTGGACCATCAGGTGTCCCGAGATCACTATGTCGCATTCCTGGCCGGTGTGCGTCGTGAGCTGGATATCGCGGTGCTGCGCCTCTTCGCTGAAGGTGCTGTGTACGTACAGAGGCTCGGCGATACGGTTCAGGAAGGAAGCGGCCATGTTGTAATACTCCATGCCGTGTGCCTGATCGATCCGCTGCCCCTTGCCGGCGCGCGTCAGCGTATAGGACGTCAGAGTAGGGCTGACGCCTTCGATGATATCGGTCACGTCCACTCCGAAGGCGAGCGCGCACCGGTAGATGAACGCAAAGTTCAGGTCGCCTTCGCCGTTCTCGCATTTCAGATATTCCTCGACGGACACGCCTGTCTTTTCGGCCATTTCCGCAGGCGTAAAGCGGGTGATCTCACGGAGCTCCCGGATTCGAAGAGCTATTTCCTGGATCTTGTAATCGAGTCCTGATATCTTTTCCAATTTGCCTCTCCCTCTATGCTAATGCGTATTATCCGATCAGAGCGGGCCCGCCATTACAGCAGGTGCCGCTGGATCTTGCCGCTGATGGTCTTGGGCAGACTGTCGCGGAAGACCACGATACGCGGATACTTGTACGGCGCGGTATGTGATTTGACGTAGCTTTGTATCTCTGCCTTGAGCTCCTCCGTTCCTTCCGTGCCGGGAACGAGGACGATCGATGCCTTGACGACCTGACCGCGCACCTCGTCCGGAGCGGCGGAAACGCCGCATTCAAGAACGTAAGGAAGCTCCATTATGACGCTCTCGATCTCAAACGGCCCGATACGGTAGCCGGAGGACTTGATGACGTCGTCCACGCGCCCGATATACCAGAAGAAGCCGTCCTCATCGCGCCAGGCGGTGTCGCCGGTGTGGTACCAGCCGTCGTGCCAGACTTCGCGCGTCTTTTCCTCGTCGCGGTAATAGCCCTTAAAGAGCCCAACCGGCAGTCCGTTCCCCGTACCTATGACGATCTCGCCGACTTCGCCGTCCGGGAGCGAGGTGCCGTCCGGACCCTGGATGTCGATATCGTACAGGGGAGAGGGACGGCCCATGGAACCGACCTTGTGCGGTCCGCCAAGGAAGTTCGCGATAGACAGAGTGGTCTCGGTCTGTCCGAAGCCTTCCATGATCTGCAGCCCGGTCAGCTTCTCAAACTGGCGGTAGACCTCGGGGTTGAGCGCTTCGCCGGCGGTCGTCATGTGGACGATGGACGACAGGTCGTATTTTGACAGATCCTGTTTGATCATCATGCGGAGCATGGTCGGCGGCGCGCAGAACGAAGTGATGTTGTATTTGTGGAACATCGGCAGGATGACCGACGCGTCGAACCGGTCGAAATCGTAGGTAAAGACTGCCGATTCGGCCATCCACTGGCCGTAGAGCTTGCCCCAGAGCGCTTTGCCCCAGCCAGTCTCGGAGATCGTGAAGTGCAGGCCATCGTCACCGGCGCCGTGCCAGTATTTTGCCGTCATATAATGTCCGAGCGGATATTTGTACGAATGCTCGGCGATCTTGGGATAACCGGTCGTTCCGGAGGTGAAGAACATGAGCATGGTGTCATTGCCGCAGGCGGTATCTGCGTTACGGTAGAAATGCGTGCTGTAAAGCGGATATTCTTCGTTGAAATCCTTCCAGCCCTCGCGCTTGCCGCCAACCATGAGCTTGAGCTTCAGATCAGGGCAGGAAGCCGCAGCCTCGTCGACGTGATCCGCGATATCGCCGTCGGCGGTACAGAGGATCGCGCTGACGCCCGCGGCGTTGAAGCGGTATTCAAGATCGTGAGCCTGAAGCTGGTTTGTCGCGGGGATCACGATGGCGCCGAGCTTGTGCAGTCCGAGGATAGCGTACCAGAACTGGTAATGGCGCTTGAGGATCAGCATGACGCGGTCGCCTTTTTTGATGCCGAGGCTCTTGAAATAGTTGGCGCACTGATTGGAGTTGCGCTTCATATCGGAAAAGGTCAGGCGGCGCTCGGTCATGTCCGCGGCTATATGGAGCATGGCCAGCTTGTCGGGCTCGCGCCTGGCGAGCGCGTCCACGATGTCAAAAGCAAAGTTGAAGCTGTCGTCGTTTTTGAATCCGATCGACAGCGGATAGCCGCTCTCGCTCTCCGCGACGTTGATGAATTTGGACGCGATGAGCTTGCGGTCGGTCATGCGGGCCGGGATGAGCGTATCGCGGACGAGTTTTTCTTCCTGATTCGAGCCCGGCAGTACGACTGCGACAAAGAGGCAGTCCTGTCCGTCGACAGCGATCATGCCGTGCGGGGTGGAAGAGTTGTAATAAATGCTGTCGCCCTCTCCGAGATATTCCACGTTTTTGCCGACCTGGATCTTGAGGCGGCCGGAGATGACGAGGTCGAATTCCTGTCCGGAATGCTTTACCTGATGGATAGGCTTGTTCTGGAGGGCAGGATCGTACTCGTATCTGACCCAGTAGGGCTCGGCGATCTTGCCGCGGAACATGGGCGCGAGATCGCGGATCTCTATGCCGTCTTCCTTTGCGGTCTGCAGGCCGTGTCCGCGGCGCGTGACCGTATATGAAGCCAGATGCGCGCTTTCGCCTTCCAGGATATCGGTCATGCCGATGCCGAACGCCAGGGCGCATTTATGTATAAAGGTAAAAGGGAAATCGACGGTGCCGCTCTCGTAGGCGATATACGCCTCAGGCGAGACCTCCACCTTTTCTGCCATTTCGGCAGGCGTAAACCCCGAGATCTCTCTCATCTCGCGGATACGCTGCGCGACTTCTCTCATTTTCTGCAATTCTTCTGATGCCATATATCCTCCGATCAGAGTCCGAGCCGTCTGACGGCGTCTTCACGCATTTTGTATTTCAGGATCTTGCCCGCTGCGTTCATCGGGAACGAATCCGTAAAGGTTATGTACCGCGGGACCTTGTGCCGCGCGAGCGAGGCGGTGATAAACGAGCGCATCTCATCCTCGGTCACGGTCCTGCCTTCTTTGAGAATGATGCAGGCCATGGCTTCTTCACCGTAGCGTTTGTCGGGAACGCCGATCACCTGAACATCCTGCACATCCGGGTGCGTATATATAAATTCTTCGATCTCTTTGGGATAAATATTCTCGCCGCCGCGGATTATCATATCCTTTAAGCGGCCTGTGATCCGGTAGCATCCGCGCCCGTCGCGGCAGGCCAGGTCGCCCGAATGCAGCCAGCCTTCGCTGTCGATGGTGTCGCGCGTCGCATCGGGCATCTTGTAGTAGCCCTTCATGGTATTATAGCCGCGTGAGCAGAATTCGCCGTTTTCCCCGTCCGGCAGAGTCTCGCCGGTCTCGGGATCGATGATCTTGCACTCGACGTGCGGGAAGTCGTAGCCTACGGTCTCGGTCCTCAGATCGAGCGGATCGGTCCAGGCGGACATCGTGCTGCCCGGTGAGGATTCGGTCTGTCCGTAGACGCTGACGATGCCAGTCATATTCATCTCGTTTGGATCCGCCGCCCGTTTCATGAGCTCGGGGGGACAGCCCGCGCCGGCCATGATGCCGGTGCGCATATGTGAAAAATCGGTCTTTCTGTAATCCTCGTGATTAAACATCGCGATGAACATTGTCGGAACACCGTTAAAGCAGGTGATCTTTTCCTGGTTGATACAGGCAAGACTGCTCTTTGCCGAGAAATATGGCATAGGGCAGACCGTCGCGCCGTGTGTCAGAGACGCGGTCATCGACAGTACCATGCCGAAGCAGTGGAACATCGGGACCTGGATCATCATCCGGTCCGCGGTGGAGAGCCCCATGCGGTCGCCTATGCACTTGCCGTTGTTCACGACGTTATAGTGCGTGAGCATGACGCCCTTGGGGAAACCGGTCGTGCCGGAGGTGTACTGCATGTTGCAGACGTCGTCGGGACGGACCTTCGATGAGAGCCTTTCGATCTCCGTGAGAGTGGTCAGCTCGCGTCTTCTCATGGCCTCTTCAAAGGTGAGGCATCCAGGCATCGCAAAGCCCACTGTGATCACATTGCGCAGGAATGGCAGCGCTTTGCAGTGCAGCGGCTCACCGGGAACCGCGGAGGCGATCTCCGGACACAGCTCATTTATGATCCCGCGGTAGTCCGAGTCCAGACAGCGGTCGATCATAACGAGCGTATGCGTATCGGACTGCCTGAACAGGTATTCCGCCTCGTGGATCTTGTACGCGGTATTGACCGTCACCAGGACGGCGCCGATCTTTGTCGCCGCCCAGAAGGTGATAAACCATTCGGGCACGTTGGTCGCCCAGATCGCGACCTTAGAACCGGGGCGTACTCCGAGAGAGACAAGAGCGCGGGAAAAATCACTGACATCATCGCGGAACTGGCTGTATGTCCGTGTATAGTCAAGGGTGGTGTATTTGAAACAGGGCTGATCCGGAAACTCCTCGGCCATCCGGTCGAGGACCTTCGGAAAAGTAAGGTCGATGAGCTCGTCCTTTTTGAAGACATATTCGCCGGTACCGTCGTGGTTGGGGTACAGGCGTTTTTTCTTGCCGCGGGTCGACTCAAAGCGGTGCATATAGTTCACGAAATGCGGCAGGATCACATCGAGATAGGGCAGATCCGTCATCCACTCGATCTTCCATTCGAGCGAGATGAATCCGTCGTAATCCACGGAAGAAAGCGCGCGGATCACGTCGGGGATAGGGAGGGTGCCCTCGCCGACGAGCTCATAGCGCCCGGCATCGTTGGAATCCCTGAGGTGTACGTGCTTGATATAGGCGCCGAGGTTGCGGATCGTCTGATCGGGGGTCTCGCCGCAGTCGCGGAAGGGATGATGCACGTCCCAAAGCACTCCGAGGCTGTCGGAGGCGTAGGCGTCGAGAAGGTCGCGGAGCAGGGCCGTATCGGAAAACAGACCGTTCGTCTTGATCAGCAGGGTAACGCCTGCTTTTTCGGCCGAAGGAAGCAATATATCGAGGTCGCGTCTGACGTCCTCCACGCTTGCTGCGTCGCTGCGCAGAGCTACGAAGCGCGCCTGGACCATGCACGCAAGCGAGATCAGGAATTCCAGGTTGGAGAGGGCGTCGTCATCGCCGCAGCCGACCCGGCACGAGCTGTCCAAAAGCGGTATGCACAGCCCCATCTCACGCATAGACCGGAGAGTAGAGGCGGCGTGATAGGTGTGCAGCGGACCGGACGGACCGGTCAGGAGCGCATCTTTATAGGCATCATAGACCTCGATGCCTGTAAAGCCGTTTTCCAGGGCCATTTCCGTTAAGTTTTCCCAGGGTGTCTGAGTGCGCCCGCGGGTCGAAAACGAGAGATTCATTTTTCCTTCTCCTCGTAAACGATCTTGTTCAGGGCGCTGATATATGCCTGAATACTGGAGCCGACGATGTCGGTCGAGATCCCGCGTCCGGAATAGAGCTTGCCGTCGGAACGCAGACGGACGATGGTCTCACCCATGGCCTCGCGTCCTTCGGTGACGGCGCGGATCTGGAAATCATCAAGCTCGTAATGCGTACCGGTGATCTGCTCGATCGCCAGGAAAGAAGCATCGATAGGGCCGTCGCCGACGGACAGGCCGTCATTTATCTCGCCGTCTTTTTTTAGACGGATATGGCTGCTGGAGCTGATGACGTTACCGGAATTTATGAGATAGGTCTCGAGCTGATAGGTCTGAGGCACCTGGAGAGCGCAGGTAGCGATCAGAGCGTCAAGCTCCTTTGCGTTGACGTTTCCTTTTTTCGCCGCGATCGCGGAAAAAGCGCCGAAGACCTTGACTACGTCGTCTTCGGTCAGATCATATCCGAGTTTGCCGCAGGCCTTGCGGACGGCGGCGATGTCGTCGTGAGCGTTCAGGGTGAATTCGGCCTCTTCGCGCACGCCGTCTTCAAACGGCGTGGATCTGCGGCGCTCGGCCTTGAGAAGCCGCTCGATCTGAAGAGAAGAACGCTGCAGCTCGGTCATTCGTATACCGGAAGAAGCACGGAGGCTTTCGCCGCGGACATTTAAAAACTCTGCAAGGTGAGCGAGACGGACCGTTCCGCCTTCGCACGAGCAGACCTTGATCTCGTCCGCTCCGGCCCGGATGGCATCAGCCGCGCAGGCTACAGACATATGAAGACGGTCCGATACGATGACTCCGAGAGATACGCCGCTGCCTGCCGCTTTACGGATATCGGTCACAAAGCTGCTGATCTCCTCGGGCATCATATCGCCTGCGGCATCGGATACCGTCACGGCGGTCGCTCCGCACTCGATCGCGCGGGTGATCGCGCGGATAAGGAATTCCCTCTCGGCGCGTCCGGAGTCCAGGGCTGCGAATTCGACGCAGCCGCAGAGCGCGCGGCACTCGCGCACACGTTTGCCGATAAGCTCAAGGATATCTTCGGGTTTTTTGTGAGCCAGATATTCCATCTGGACGGTAGAGACCGGGACTGCAACCTGCAGGCGCGGTTTTACGGCCTCGGCAAGACCGCTCATGACAAAATCAGCGCCGCCGTCGTCAAATACCGGTACCTGAACGGTCAGAGCGGCGTGCTCGACAGCCGAAGAGAGCGAGCGGAGCAGGAGAGCGTCCGTTCTGTTCATCGAGATCATGCCGGTTTCAATGGAATCCGCCCCCAGACGGTCCAGGAGCTTGGCGAGTTCGATCTTTTCCCGGAAAGAGAGGGAAAGGGAGCCGCCCTCACGGGCATACTGCATGGTTATGTCGCTGATAAAAATCTGTCTCATGACTGTCCTTTCATCCGGATGATCCCGCCGGGATATCCTTGCCGCAGGATGAATAAACGTACCGAAAATCTAACGAAAGAAACACTGAAAGATTCAGTGTTTCTATGATGATACCAACTATAAAAACAATATGCGCCGATTATAGAATTACTGCGGGGTTTTGTCAATAAAATACAGGCGAAAATGCCTGTAAAAATGTAGGATTACAATTAATATAAGTTTTCATCATGCCCTCACAATACCGTTCTTCCTTCGCTCATCAGATACGCCTACAGATTTATCGTATCCAT
>CAMOQY010000033.1 GCA_946623295.1 uncultured Lachnospiraceae bacterium
GCCCACGCGGCCATCACGGCGCACATCATGGGCCTGCCTATGGGATACGTGCGCAGCGGCGCAAAGGATCATGGCCGCAAGAACCAGATCGAGGGCAGACTGGAGAGAGGACAGAAGGTAGTGGTGGTAGAGGACCTGATCTCCACCGGCGGAAGCGTGCTCGAGGTCGTGGACATACTGCGTGAGGCCGGAGCCGAGGTGCTGGGCATCGTGAGTATTTTTACCTACGGTATGAAAAAGGGGCTGGAGCGCATGGCGGCAGCCGACGTAAAAAACATCTCTCTTACGGATTTCGATACGGTCGCGGAGGTCGCGGCGCAGCAGGACTACATCAGGCCTGAGGATATAGCGCGGCTTATTGCTTTCCGCAACGATCCGTCGGATGAGAGCTGGATAGGAGGAAACAGATGAAGCATCTGATCGATATAATGGATCTGAGCGTCGGGGAGATCAGCGAGCTGGTGGATACGGCGCAGGATATCATCGCGCATCCGGAAAAATACGCGCACTCCTGCGACGGCAGGAAGCTGGCGACGCTTTTCTTTGAGCCTTCCACACGGACGCGCCTGAGCTTTGAGGCTGCCATGTATGAGCTGGGCGGCCACGTGCTGTCCGTTCCGGGCGGCAATACTTCTTCCGCCGCAAAGGGCGAAAGCGTGGCGGATACCGCGCGGGTAGTGAGCTGCTACGCGGATATCATCGCGATGCGCCATCCCAAAGACGGCGCGCCCTTCGTTGCCGCGCAGAGTTCCCTGATCCCCGTTATCAACGCGGGCGACGGCGGCCACAACCATCCTACGCAGACGCTCACGGATCTGCTCACGATATACCGTGAAAAGGGCCGCTTCGATCATCTGACCATCGGCCTGTGCGGTGATCTGAAATACGGACGTACCGTGCATTCGCTGATAAACGCGATGAGCCGCTATCCCGGAAACAGATTTGTACTGATCTCGCCTGAAGAACTGAAACTCCCCGGCTACGTCAGGGAAGAGGTGCTGGAGGCGAACGATATCGAATATGCCGAGACGACCGACATGGAAGAATACATGCCGCAGCTCGACATCCTGTACATGACGCGGGTGCAGCGGGAGCGCTTTTCTGACGAGCAGGAGTACCTGCGTCTCAAGGACAGCTATATACTCGATCCCGCGAAGCTGGAAAAAGCCGGACCGGATATGTGTATCCTTCATCCGCTTCCGCGCGTAAACGAGATCAGCGTGGCGGTGGATTCCGATCCGCGCGCATGCTATTTCAGGCAGGCCCTGTGCGGCAAATACATCCGCATGGCTCTGATCCTGAAGCTGCTGCGTGAAAATGACGGCGTACCCGCGGGGCAGAAGGTCATTCCGTCGCAAAAGCGCCTGGTGAACGTGCTCCGCTGCAGGAATCCGCGCTGTATCTCAGGCGTTGAGCAGGAGCTGGATCAGGTCTTTGTGCTGACCGATCCGAAAAAGAATACCTACCGCTGCCTGTACTGCGAGAACGAGGCGGAAGAGACTCCGCAGCCCGGGAACGCGAATTCCTGAGGCAATGACCTGCCAGGCATGCCGGTTTTGAATCTTGTGGAAAGCAGAGAATAAGGAGACTAAAAACCCGGCTGAACGGTAAGGCGATCTGAGGATATAAAAAGAAATGAGGATAGAAACATGATCAAAACAACAGTGAAGATCGACGGTATGATGTGCGGGATGTGTGAGGCACACGTATGCGACGCAATTCGAAAGGAAGTTCCCTCCGCAAAGAAGGTCACTGCTTCAAGAAGTAAAAAGGAAGCTTCCTTTTTGACAGATGGAGCTGTAAATAACGAAAGTCTGAAAGCTGCTATCGACGCTACCGGGTACACCTGTCAGGGCATCGAGTCTGCTCCGTACGAAAAGAAAGGCCTGTTCGGCTGGAGATGAAAACTGTGATATGGGGGCTGCTGATACCGGAAATGTCTTCCGGAGAACATTCCAATATAGGAGCTATTTTCTTTGCCGTCGGCTTCAGCCTGATGATGGCGCTGGACGTAGCGCTGGGATAAGGCGTTTATGGTGCACGTTGCCATTCTTTCGATGGCGGGATCATTTTACTGGAGGAAGTCAGCTTCATGAAACCATCAATTACTCTTGCAATTATTCTATGCCTGCTTCTTTGTATGACGGCGTGCGGCTCGGAACCGTCAGACCGGCAGGACAAGATGCCGGTAGAAACATCGGGCGCTGAATATACAGGTGAAGCAGAAAATACGGAAGGCACAGCCGGACCGGAGAGGGTGGCTGCGAATGAATCGACGGAAATCACAGAGACGGAGGAGGAACAGGAACCTATGCTTCAGATGACGATCGATGATACCGCCGTGCAGGTGGAGTGGGAAAACAATGATTCCGTAAAGGCGCTGCGGGAACTGTGCGCCGATCAGCCGCTTACTATCCGGCTGTCCATGTACGGTGGTTTTGAGCAGGTCGGTCCGATCGGGGAAAAGCTTCCCCGCGATGACAGGCAGACCACCACTGAGGCAGGAGATATCGTCCTTTACTCCGGTGATCAGATGGTCGTGTTCTACGGATCAAATTCATGGGCCTATACACGGCTCGGAAAAATAACGGATAAGACCGCCGCTGAGATGGCAGAGCTCCTCGGTCAAGGCGATGTTACGGTCACAGTAGCGTTAGGTAAATAGGAGGATTGGATCTATCTGTTATGAAATACCACATTGAGAAAAACACAGTTCAGGAGACGCTTGTGATACCTCTTTTCGGGCGGCTGGTCTGCTCGGAACGTTTTCCTGAGTTGTTTTCGGATCCTGAGGCAAAGCGGATCTGCGACAGCCTGGATTATGATTTTGAGGAGAAACGAAAGAAAATGGAATCCGCGGCAGGGCTTTTCGGAGCGCTGGAGGTGGCTCAGCGGCAGTATGACCTTCGCTGTGAGGTGAAGGCATATCTGGAGGAGCATCCCAATGCCGCGGTGGTCAATCTGGGCTGCGGTCTGGACGACACCTTTTCAAAGGTCGATAATGGCCAATGCAAAGGATATAACATCGATATGCCTGACGTGATAAAGGTGAGGAACGAGCTTCTTCCTGCCGGAGACCGGGAAGAGAACATCGGCGGCGATCTGAACGATTACTCCTGGATGGACGGGATCGATGCGGCAGACGGCGCAGTATTTTTTGCCGCAGGTGTATTTTACTATTTCAGAACCGAAGAGGTAAAAAGTCTTTTTGCCGAGATGGCGGAGCGCTTCCCGGGAGGCGTGCTCGTCTTTGATTCCTGCAATAAGCGCGGCGCGAAGCTGATGCGCGAGACCTGGCTGAGAGAGACGGGGATCACGGATGTGAGTGCCTTTTTCTCCCTGGAGGATGAGGCGGAGCTTAAGGCATGGAGCGATCGTTTTGATTCTGTGACTTCGAAAAGCTACATGCGCGGATACCGGGACATTTACGGCAAGGTCGGTTTATTCCACAAACTGATGATCCGTATGTGCGACGGATTCGTGAGAATGAGGATCGTCAGGATCGCTTTCGGGAAATGAAGAGAAGCATCGTCCGTCGATCAGAGTGATCGGTCCTGTTTTCCGACGAAGTCACTGAGCTTTTTGTTATAAAAGAAGTCGTGAGTCATGGTGTCAAACTCAGACCACATGGGGAGGGTCCGGCAGGTGCCGGATCTGGGGCATGGCTCGGATTCGCAGCTGAGGCACGCTACGGGGGAGAGGGAGCCCTCCATGATCTCAAGGATCTCACCGACGGAATACTCGTCGGGTTCTTTGAGGAGTCTGTAGCCGCCGCCCTTTCCGCTGACGCCGGAGATCAGTTTGTGAGAGACCAGGTCCTTGACTATGATCTCCATATATTTCTTGGAGATCTGCTGGCGCTCCGCGATATCTTTAAGCGGCACATAGCCCTGACCGGAATGCTCGGCCAGATCTATCATCATTCTCAACGCGTATCTTCCTTTAGTTGATATCATTTTATCACCACCTGAAACAGTGAATATCCGTGCTTTTGCCTATTATACCGCAGGGTAGATAGGAGAATCAAGAGCGGCGCATCAATTACCTATTGACTTGGTAGGTAAATAGGCATATAATCTCCACAGTTGCATAACACGGAGGAAGATCATGAAAGTATATGCTGATAATGCGGCCACCACCAGGATGAGCCGTAATGCAATAGACACGATGGTAAAGTATATGGAGGAGACCTACGGGAATCCGTCCAGCCTTTATACGATCGGCCAGAAAGCCAAGGAAGCACTGGAGGAAGCAAGAGAGGAAGTTGCAAAAGTTATAAATGCAAGCCCCAGAGAGATCACGTTCACCTCGGGAGGGTCCGAAGCTGACAACCAGGCGATCATTTCTGCTGCCGCCCTCGGGGCCGCCAAAGGAAAAAAACATATCATATCGACGGCCTTCGAGCATCACGCGGTGCTGCATACCCTGGCCAAGCTTGAAAAGGAGGGGTTTGAGGTGACGCTCCTTGATGTACACGAGGACGGTATTGTTAGACCTGAGGAGCTCGAAGAAGCCATAAGAGAGGACACCTGCCTCATAACCATAATGTACGCCAACAACGAGATCGGAACGATCCAGCCTGTAAAGGAGATCGGAAGGATCGCCAGAGCTCACGGTATCATCTTTCATACCGACGCCGTGCAGGCCATAGGCCACATACCGATCGACGTGGAGGAGAGCAATATCGATATGCTGTCCGCTTCGGCGCATAAGTTTCACGGGCCGAAGGGAGTAGGCTTTTTGTATGCCAGAAAGGGGATCAGGCTCCAAAACATCATAGAAGGCGGCGCCCAGGAGAGAGGAAAACGCGCGGGGACGGAGAATGTTCCGGGTATCATGGCAATGGCCGTTGCTTTGAGGGATGCGGCGGAAAGCATGAGCGAGACTTCGCCCGGTATGAGAGCCAGGAGGGATCGCCTCATTAAGGGTCTGAGGGAAATACCGCATTCTGCTTTAAACGGCAATGAGGAACTGAGACTCCCTTCAAACGTCAACTTCTGTTTTGAGGGGATCGAAGGCGAGTCGCTGCTGCTGCTTCTCGATCAGAAGGGGATATCCGCTTCGTCAGGCTCGGCGTGTACGTCGGGATCTCTTGATCCGAGCCACGTGCTTCTTGCCATCGGGCGGGTACACGACGTGGCGCACGGATCCCTCAGGCTCAGTATCGGCGAGGATACAACGGATGATGAGGTCGACTATATCATAGAGTCTGTTAAAGAAGTGGTCGCATATCTCAGGAGCTTTTCACCTGTGTGGCGGGATCTTGAGTCCGGCAAAGCGAAGCATATACTATAGGAGGCTGAAAATGGCATTATACAGCGATAAAGTAATGGATCATTTCCTCAATCCGAGGAACGTCGGAGTCATCGAAGACGCCGATGGCGTGGGAGAGGTCGGAAACGCCAAATGCGGAGATATCATGAAGATGTATCTCAAGATCGAAGACGATATCATAAAGGACGTCAAATTCGAGACCTTTGGCTGTGGCTCGGCTATAGCGTCAAGCTCCATGGCGACAGAGCTTATAAAGGGAAAGCCCGTAAACGAGGCCATGAAACTGACCAATAAGGCGGTCGCCGAAGCGCTTGACGGACTTCCCGATTACAAGATGCACTGTTCGGTGCTCGCCGAAGAGGCGATACAGTCGGCTCTGGAGGATTACTATAAAAAAGCCGGCTTAAAGGATGACGAAAAGGCATTGTGACCCGCCGGACAGGCGGCGGTCCTGAAATAAAAAGCAGCTTAGCTCATATGGTCAGCTGACCGGCAGAGCTTTGCTGCTTTTTTTGTCTCCGAATATAGTGAAAAAAATTGCAGACGAAAAGAAAAACTGCCCGCAGACAACTGACTGTCACGAAGAAGGCAGGCTTGAAAATACTGCTGTTATAGTGTAGTATCTGAGTGATATATGATATATGGACAGTATATGATATATGGACAGGAGGGTAGAATATGTCCTTAAAACACATGTTTAAAGCTGCTTTGGCGGCTGCAGTACTGATCATGACTCTTTGTTCCTGCGGAGGAACCGTCCGGAAACCCTCTGCCGACGTGTCCGAAGATACCGTGACGGCACCGGCTTCTCTGCCGTCCGTCCTCGCGCCGCAGATCGGGAACTCCGATCCGGCTTCCGATGGTGTCACAGCTGACGACAGGCACTCGCAGCTGGCCGGATCATGGAAACTCGTCGGATACAATAACGCTGATTATTCCAAGTATTTTGACTACGTCCAGCTGGAAAATCAGCGCATCCAGAACGGTACTCCTTCCGGAGGGCTTGAACTGAACGATGACGGGACAGGCCATATCTTTTTTCCGGATGCTGAATACGACGTGACATGGACTGACGAGACGATCACGATAAACGATGAGGAGATAGCATTCTGGTTTTCCTATCCGACGCTCGGGATCGAAACCGGTGCGGGGGATTCCATGGACTTCTGTAAGACCGGACAGAGCGAGGTATACAGCCGGCTGGTCGAAGAGTCTCCGGAGCGTGCCCCGGCGGATCCTTCCATGTACACTGTCGGGGATGGCGGTCTTATCTTCTATAATGACGGCAAGGAATATGCGATCGCGTACTTCCCCGTCACAAACACCAGCAGCCGCAGGCTGCTGGTCGAGAAGCTTTATTTCACGGCTTTATCTTCGTCAGGGGATGAACTCGCATTCCAGGTCTGTGTCGGAGACGTCAATCCTGTTCTGGAACCCGGCGCGACCGGGTATTTCATCTGTCCTCCGTACGGAGGTCTTACCGGCGACATCCCCTCAGACGCGGTACTTCGCGTTGAAGAGGTCATGATCTGCTGCTGGGAAGGTGCATATCATACCTTTGAGATAAGGGATTTCGGCGTGGATATCAGCGAGTCTTATTCCGGCACCTGTATGCTGTACCGGCAGCACGGAACTATCATAAATGATACGGCTGAAGATGTTCCTGAAGTAAGAGCGTCTGTCCTCGCTTTCGATAAGGACGGCAGTCTTATTGGCTATGCCTGGGTCGATACCTTCCCGGAGGACAGCAACCCGATCAATTATCTGAACGAGCTTAAGGCCAACGGTACAGCTACCTTCGGAACCAACTCGACAGGCGCCTATACGTCTCTGGATTTTCCTCGGGAGAATGTGGATCACTATGAATACACCGCGTTTTCTCCCGCGCACTTTTACTGACAGTCACTTTTCGGAAAGAATACCCCTGACACCCGATGAATGCTGACGCGGGCTGTGAAACATAAAGGAGAACTCGATGACAAATAGCTTTTTTCCCGAGATACACGGTAATTTTGGCTTCGGATGCATGAGGCTTCCAAAGAAAGACGGCAAGGTGGATCATGAGGAGTTCTGCCGGATGGCTGACGCTTTTATCGATGCAGGTTTTAATTATTTTGACACTGCTCACGGATATATAAGCGGCCAGTCCGAGACGGCGATCCGTGATTGCGTGGCAAAACGCTATGACAGAGACAAGTTCCTGCTCACAAACAAGCTGACGGAACCGTTTTTTAAGACGCAGGAGGACATCCGTCCTTTTTTTGAAAACCAGCTGGCCTGGTGCGGCGTTGACTACTTTGATTTCTACCTGATGCACGCCCAGGACAGAAACAACTACCAGAAATTCAAGAGATGCAGGGCGTACGAGACCTGCTATGCCATGAAGGAAGAGGGGCTGATACGGCATTTCGGTATTTCTTTCCACGACAAGGCGGAAGTGCTCGATATGATCCTTTCGGAGCATCCTGAGATCGAGATCGTTCAGATCCAGTTCAACTATGTGGATTATGAGGATGCCTCTGTCGAGAGCCGTAAAGTCTACGAGGTCTGTGAGAAGCATGGCAAGCCGGTCATCGTCATGGAACCCGTCAAGGGCGGCAGCCTGGTGAATCTCCCGGAGGAAGCTGACAAAGTCCTGAGAGACCTGAACGGCGGAAGCAATGCCAGCTATGCCCTCCGCTTTGCGGCGAGCTTCCCGAATATGGCTATGGTGCTTTCGGGCATGAAGAATATGGATCAGATGCAGGACAATCTGAGCGCCATGACAGATTTCCGTCCTCTGGACAAAGATGAGATGGCAGCCGTACAAAAGGTCTGCACGATCTTTAAGAGCCTCGACATCATTCCCTGTACTTCCTGCAGATATTGCGTAGAGGAAAACGAGTGCCCGAAGACGATCCGCATTCCCGAGATGTTCGCGGCGATGAACGCATACGAAGCCTTCCATAACTGGAACACGAGCTACTATTACAGTGATATTATCACGGGAGGCGGCTACGGAAAGGCTTCCGACTGTATCAGGTGCGGCAAGTGCGAGAAAGTCTGCCCTCAGCATCTGGAGATCCGCAAGCTTCTCGAGAGCGTGGCTCAGACCTTTGAGTCTCAGGATTAAGGATGCATTACTGCGCTTAAAAAACTGAAAATGAGATAAATCGTGAAATGGAGTTCATAAAGAGTTATGCAAAAAGGTAAGCTATTTACTATCGTTGTACCGGTATATAACGTTGAAAGATTTCTTGAGCAATGTCTTGACAGCCTCGCAGATCAGACGGACAAATGCTTCAGCGTCGTCCTTGTAAATGACGGATCCACAGACAGCAGCGGCGATATAGCAAGGAAGTATGCCGCCGCTATGCCGGAGTTGTTTTCTCTCGTGGATCAGGAAAACCGGGGACCTGGTGCTGCGAGAAATGCCGCGCTGAAGCTTGTCGATTCTCCTTACGTAACTTTTCTGGACAGCGATGACTGGTGGCCGGTCAGAAATGCTGAGATCGCTTCGCGGTATCTGCAGTCAGAACCATCGCCGGATATTGTTTTTACGTGCCCGACTGTCTATGACATGGATCTGCACGTGTACCGGGAGTGGAACGATACTGCCCTGATAAAAGGTATTTTTGAACGTAACGGCTCGTGCCTTTCTCCCGAAACCAGTCCGGAGCTATACGGTACCGAAGCCAGCCTTTGCCGGGCGTTTTTCAGGACACAAATGCTGCGTGAACATGATTTTTCCTTCCCGGAGGGGATAAAATGGGAAGACGTGGCGCCTCATTTTCAGCTGATCAGCTGGGCAAGGAGGTGTGTTCTGGCTGAGGACGTAGGTTTTGTCTATAGAGTGAATTCCGGAAATCAGACCACGTCGACAACAGGCGCAGACCGGCTTGACATAGATAAAGCCTTCAGGCCTGCGTTTGACTATGCTGTTGAAAACGGCTGGGATATGCCTTCCAGAGCATATCTCTTTCAGATGCTTATGAGTTTTGTATGGTGGTTCTTTGATTCGACAGGCAAGGCTTTTTTCTCGGCGCTTATCGACAAACTGCATGCTTTTGCAAACGAGATCCCGAACAGCTTCTTCAAAGCATACTGCACAGTGCTTGATCCGTCTAAAAGAGACCGGTTTCTGTGGCGTTCTTTAAAGTCCCCTGTCCTGTACAGGATGCTGAGGACTCCTGAAAAATTTTACCGTACCAAGGGCCTTTTCAGGCGGCTGAAGCATATAAAACACAAGCTTTTGGGATAAGAACAAGCTGGTCGAAAAGGCATAGATCCTCAATCCTGGTCCCCGGCGCAGCGCTCGTTAAGGAACTTTTTTATGGCCTCAAAGGTCGTATCGCTGATATAATGCTCGATCCTGCAGGCGTCGTCTTCGGCGGTCTGTTCATCTACGCCAAGAGCCTTGAAAATGCCCGTAAAAACGGTGTGCCGCTCGTAAATGTGTTCGGCACGCGTGCGTCCGGCTTCGGTCAGATGTATCGACCCGTCGCCGTCTATTGTTATCATGCCGGTCTGGCGCAGTATGCCCATGGCACGGCTTACGGAAGGTTTGGAATAGCCCATTTCCCCGCTGACGTCGATCGCCCTTACCGATGGGTTCTTCTGTAACAATCTATAGATCGTCTCGAGATACATCTCGCCTGATTCCTGAATAGACATCCTGTTGCTCCTTCCGAAGACTGCGGCCCGTAACGCGTAAATAATAGGGATTGCCTATAGAATACCGCATTTTCCGTTTTTTTTCAAGTAAGGGAGATGGAGGCGCGGCGGGGCGCTGCCGGGTGCAAAACGGATACTTGACATGAAGTAAGATTGAGTATATTTTTAATGAGTCAAAGCTTTTAATGTATTTGGAGGTGACCGGAAATGGATTACACTTATATGACTCACGGGACGTGTTCCGTAATGATCAACTTCAATATCGATAAGGATGTTATTACAAATGTGTCGTTTATCGGCGGCTGCAACGGCAACCTCAAGGCGATCTCAAAGCTGGTGGACGGAATGACGGTGAGCCAGATAGAGAGCTATCTCAAGGGGAATACCTGCGGAAACAGACCCACCTCCTGCGCGGATCAGCTCGCCATAGCGGTACGCGAGGCTTACGAGCGCACGCAAAAGGGAGAGGGCATCGCATAGACCCGGATATGGGATAAAGAACACCTGAAAGAGCATTGATATGATCGGTGTAAACTTTTTCTACGCATATCTCATAACCATGCTTACGGCCTCGGTCATAGTCTTTCTGATGGACAGGACCGGGCGCCGTATATACAGGGCCGAGCTTGGGTGGGCGGCTTTCATTTCGGTCGTTATTTTTCATTTTATTCCCGTCGGCTATTATATTATCGTTACGCTTATCAGCGTGGATCTGGATTTCGAGATACTGTTTCCCTGGACCTTTTTCCCTACGCCGCTTCTGGCGCGGATCTCGATGGTCTTTTTCTGGATATGGCTTGCCGGGACTTTCGTAAAGGGCATGCATTTTATCCTGGAATACAGAGAGCTCGAGCTGTTTGTAAGGACCTGCTCTCAGGCCGGGGAAGCACAGGCCGCATTGCTGGAGCGGTGCAGGGCTGACGCCGGTATTCAGAAGAAAATAGGTCTCCTTACCTCGCCGGATGTACTTACCCCTATGGTATGCAGAGTGAGGCGGCCTGTAATAATACTTCCCGCGGGTACTGACTACGGGGATGACGAGCTGAGATGTATTTTCTTTCACGAGATCATGCATATCAAACGCAGGCATATAATTCTCAAGCGTATCTGCTGCGCCGCAGCCGCGATACACTGG
>CAMOQY010000034.1 GCA_946623295.1 uncultured Lachnospiraceae bacterium
TCGGCGTGATGCAGGGAGATACAAAAGCGGAGGCCGACCGGATCCTTAAAAAAATGATAGGCCTGCGGATATTCCCGGATGAAAACGGAAAGATTAATCTCTCTCTTTCGGATGTCGGCGGAGAACTGCTCGTAGTATCGCAGTTCACTCTCTGCGCGGATACGAGAAAGGGCAACAGACCGAGCTTTGTAAACGCCGCGCCGCCGCAGGCTGCGGAGGAGCTTTATGAATATTTCGCCGCCGAGGCTGCAAAGTCGGTGCCGGTGGTGAGCAAGGGGCGCTTCGGCGCGGATATGAAGGTCGAGCTTGTAAACGACGGACCTTTTACCATCATATTGGAGTAACGAAATGGCAAAACTTTTGCTCGGAAAAGAAGTTAATACGGCGCTCAACTGGAAGACCACGGAGCGTGTAAACTCGCTGAAGGCCGCCGGCATCACGCCGGTCCTTGCCATAGTGCGCGTGGGCGCGAGAGAGGACGACCTATACTATGAAAGAGGCGCGGAAAAGCGCTGCGCTCAGGTCGGGATAGAGGTCAGGAAAGTGACCTTTGAGACCGGCGCGGACACGGAGCAGCTTACTGCGGCCGTGAAAGCTCTCAGCGCCGATCCGGCCGTGCACGGAGTCCTTATACTGAGGCCTCTCCCGGACGGCATAGATGAGCGCGCAGTCTGCGAAGCGCTCTCCCCGGAAAACGACGTGGACGGCGTAACGACGGCATCGTCTGCCTCGGTCTATCAGGGCAGGGGACCGGGATTTGCGCCGTGCACAGCCTGCAGCGTGATGGAGATACTCAAACACTACGGGATCGCCCTGCGCTCCCGACGCGCTGTGGTCGTGGGCAGGAGCCTCGTCATAGGCAAGCCTGTCGCAATGATGCTTCTCGGAGCGGACGCTACCGTGACGGTGTGCCATTCCAGGAGCGGAAACCTGCCTGAGCTCTGCCGCGGGGCCGATATAGTGGTCGCGTCGGCGGGACGGGCAAAAATGCTCACCGGAGAGTATTTTTCTCCCGGACAGACCGTCATAGACGTCGGTATAAATACCGACAGCGAGGGGAATCTTTGCGGGGACGTCGATACGGCCGCGGCTGAGAGGATCGTGGACGCGATCACACCCGTGCCCGGAGGCGTCGGCAGCGTGACCACGTCGGTGCTTGCCGCGCACGTTGCGGAGGCAGCGGAAAGGCTGAGCGGCGGAGCCGATCACGCGATGCGGCGCGTTTCTGCCGGGGTGAAAAAATGAGTGAGAAAACAAAGAAATTTTTAAAGGAAGCTTCCTTTTACGTTATCGTGATCGCAGTCGCGGTGCTGGTCAGAGTCGTCCTGCTTGTAAATGCGTACACGCCCACCGGTTCGATGGAGGATACGATCCCGGTCGACTCCAGACATCTCGGTCTTAAATGCGCTTACTGGTTTTCAGGCCCGGAGCGCGGTGATATCGTGGTTTTTGATTCGCCCGTAAAAGAGGAGACCGAGTACCTCAAGCGCGTGATCGGCCTGCCGGGCGAGACGGTCGAAATAAAGGCCGGGAAGGTCTACGTCGACGGGACCCTTCTGGAAGAGGATTATCTGAAGGAAACTCCGCGCGCCGAGGATCTGGGACCGTTCCACGTCCCGGAGGACTGCGTTTTCGTGATGGGAGATAACAGAAATAATTCAAGCGATTCCAGATACTGGGGCGACGCCTCCGATCCGGACGATCCGCTTCATTACGTGCGGATAGATACCATCCTCGGCAAGCAGTATCTGCTTTACTGGCCGAATATCAAGTGGCTGTACTGACCGCTCAGCAGCAGAACAGTCCGCGGCCGAGCATTCCAAAGGAATTGCAGCACAGATTCATGGCGCAGCAGGGCAGGCAGAACCTCAGAAGCCCCAGGCTGCTGCGTCCGTACGACGAATCTCCGGTCTCCTGATAGGCGCTTCCGCCGCCTTCAAGTATCTGAACAAGCCTTTCAAACTGCATATTGTCCGGACGCATGGCGACAGCCTGCTTTGCCTGTGAGAGGGCGGTAGCGTTGTTGCCGAGGTGATAGTTTGCCAGAGCACTGTAATAGTACCAGTGCGCCGGATGATCGCGCATGGTATTGAGGACGTTTATCGCCTCCTGATACTGGCGCGCGTTGATATATGTAGCCGCCGAGCGAAGGCGGGAGACGGTCTCTTCGTCATAATTCTCGCCGCGAAAATCGGTGGACGCACTGTCGGAAGAGCCTGAGCCGTATCCGAATGGTCCGCCGAAGCCGCCGAAGCCGAAAGGACCCCAGCCCCAGGACCAGCCGCCGCCGTCATCGTCGTAGGCCGAGCCGTAGCCGCTGCGGGAAGAACCGCCGTAGCTGTAGCCTCCGCCCTGCCCCTGATTTCCGTAGCCGGAGCCATAGCCATAGCCTGAGCCGGAGGAGCCATAACTGCGCCCCGAGCCGCTGTAGCCGCCGCGCACGCCCTGCTCGCGCTCGCGGACGATCTGATCGTAGGCCTGCTGGATCTCCTTGAATTTCTCTTCGGCCTGGGCCTTGTTTGGATTATTTACGTTTGCGTCGGGGTGGTATTTTCTGCTGAGAGCCCTGTAGGCTTTCTTGATCTCATCATCCGTGGCGCTCTCGCTCACACCCAGCACCTGATAGGGGTTTAACATTTATTTTCCTTTCGCGCCCGCGGCGCCTTTGCCCGCGGCTTTCTGCTTTACCTGCTCAAATTTGATCCAGACGCCGCTGTATATAATATTACGTATGATCTCGGCGTTTTTCAAGACCGGAAGCGCCTCAAAGCTGAAGGCGCACTCGCTCATCATGAGGTTAAGGATACTGAGCGCCTCGTCCTCGCTGACCTCGTGGTCCTGTCTGAGCCAGACGTTATAGGAGCCTTTTTCCTTATCCGCGCCGCGATCCTCCCAGGCGTCCATGAGATAGATATATTTTCCCAGATAAAATCCGAGACGGCGCATGGTCAGCGCCCATTCATCCTCTTTCATGCAGAAGATCTCGCCGAGCATGGTCCCGGTCAGTCCGGACGCAAGGTCTATCGAGCCTTCGCCGCTTTTTTCCGCCGCGGCCAGCTCCGAGATATAGCGCTCCACAGCCCGGGCCTGTCTGGGGTAGTTTTCAGATATCCGGGCAACGTGCTTTTTCAGAGCCTTTGCCGCCGCGAGCGACTTGCGGTTTTTATCGTCGCTCCAGTCATCCATCAGATCGTAGTACGAGAGCAGCACGTTCATATCTGCCGCGTAGGCGGCGAGATCGTTTTCACGCTGAAGCTGTTTTTCCGTCGGGTGAAGCACGCAGAAACGCTCCGTGTCCTTTTCGTCCGGCTCGTAAAGCCCGGAGAGCAGAACGTAGAGAAAAGTCATATCGTACGAAAGCGTAAGCTGGCCTGCGCGTCCGAAGCGCTCTTTAAGAGTGCGGCAGAGCCCGCAGTAATACGAATGATAGATCTCGTAATCCTTTACCTTTAACTCGGCTTTATTTGCTATGATGTATCCGAACATGATCTTACACGCTGGTCCCTGCTGCCGTTCAGGTCCTCTTTACAAATGAAGTTCTGCACTTGGGGCAGGTGATAGCGATCCGGCCTTTGCCTCTGGGAACGCGTACCTTCTGTCCGCAGCTCGGGCACTTGTAGATCCGGTGTGTCTTGTCGGCCGCTCCGGATGAGGACTTTCCGCTGAAAAGGTTTTTCCAGAAGCCCGTAAAGCCGTTGCGGATGCGCAGGTACGCCTCGTTCTCGCGGTACCTGGCCGAGTGGTTGCGGGACATGGTGCGCAGGATGTTGAGGATCAGCAGCACCAGACCGACGTAGTAAAGGATGAGGATCTTGAAAATATAGAAAAGAATGATCGCGATCAGCGCGAGCACAAGAATGAATCTTGACAGGTTGTCTGAGCCATACCGGCCATACATGAACTGACGAAGCTTTTCTTTCATTTAAACACCTCCGGGCGGAATCGCTCCCGCCGGCCGTTTTCCGACCTTGCGTATTATTATAAATGATGCTTTCGGCAAAGTGTATAAATCTTTTATAAAGAATTATAAACATCCGGGTCTGTTTGATTAAAATCATTTTCAAACCGGCTGAAGTGTACTATAATTAGTTAAGTGCATAAACTGTGCATTAAAAATCAGGAGGTCCCAATGAAAGAAGAGTATATTACCTACAGATCCGCGGACGGAAGGACGGATATCTCAGCGAAATTCTGGCTTCCAGAGCAGGAGCCTCTGGCTGTTCTCCAGATCGCCCACGGCATGGTGGAGTACAAGGAGCGTTACGACGGCTTCGCGAAATGGCTGACGGAGCGTGGTATCGCGGTCTGCGCAAACGATCATCTCGGACACGGTGATTCGGTAGTCAGCACGGAGCGCTGGGGTTACGTGACAAAAAAAGATCCGAGCGGAGTATTTGTAGAGGATATGAATGAGCTGAGGAAAACGGCGCAGGAGCGCTTTGCGGATGTGCCGTACATCATCCTCGGACACAGCATGGGCTCGTACGTCCTCCGTAAATACCTCGGCATTTACGGCGAGGGGCTCGCGGGAGCAATCATCATGGGCACGGGCCAGATGCCTCCGGCAGTCGGAAAGATCGCCATCGCCCTGGTCAACTGCCTGGCGTTTTTCCGCGGGTGGAAGCACCGCAGCCGTTTTATCCAGAATCTCACCTACGACAAGTATTACAAGAAATACGACCTCACCGGCCGGGATACCTCAAACAGCTGGCTGACAAAGGATCCGGAGATCGTCAGAAAATACTACTCCGATCCCAAGTGCACCTATCTGTTCACGCTGACGGGACATAAAGCTCTCTTTGAAGCTGTCTCGGTCTCCGCTGACGACAAGGCCGCGGAAAAGATCCCGGCGGATCTGCCCATGCTGCTGGTATCCGGCGCGATGGACCCTGTAGGGGCCGAGGGAGAGGGCGTGCGCAAGGTCAACGAGCAGCTGGAGCGCACCGGCCATACCGCCGTGACGATGAAGCTCTTTGAAAACGACCGCCACGAGATCCTCAATGAGACCAACAGAGAAGATGTTTACGCGTATATCTACGGCTGGATCATGGAAAAATGCCTGAAGAAAGCCGTATCTGCAGAATAAAAGGAAAGAACAATATCAAAGGAGAAGTTATGACAGAGACAAGACCTTACGTAGACTGGAAACTTGTAAACGATTTTATGATCGACGTTTTTGAGGCGTACGGAGTACCGAGGGAAGACGCCGCCATCTGCGCGGACGTGCTCCTCGAGTCCGACCGCCGCGGCATCGAGAGCCACGGCTGCAACCGCTTCAAACCGATATATCTTGACCGCATCAAGCTCGGCACGCTCAAGCCCGTGACCCAGATCGAGATCCTCAAGGAGACTCCCACCACGGTCGTCATGGATGCGCACGACGGTATGGGCATGGTAGCCTCTCACAAGATGATGACCATGCTGATCGAAAAAGCAAAGACATACGGCATGGCGGGCGGCGCCATCATGAATTCGACGCATTACGGCATCGCCGGATACTGGACCGGCATGGCCGAAAAGGCCGGCATGATCGGAATCAGCGGAACCAACGCCAGGCCTTCCGTAGCGCCCACTTTCGGCGTGGAGCCTATGATGGGTACGAATCCCCTGACCTGGACTATCCCTACGGATGAGGATTTCCCGTTCAATTTTGACTGCGCAACCTCTACCATCCAGAACGGAAAGATAGAGTTTTACGAGCGCATGGGCAAGGAGACCCCCGCGGGCCTCGTAGTAAACCGTAAGGGCGAGACGATGACCGACTCCGGCAAGATCCTCAAAGATATGCGCAAGGGCCAGGCCGCGCTGCTGCCTTTAGGCGGACTCGGCGAGGAGACCGGCGGATACAAGGGCTACGGTTTTACCACTATCGTGGAGATCATGAGCGCTGCTCTGTGCGGCGGCCCCTTCATGAAGGACCTGAACGGAGTGAACGAGGACGGAAGCCCCAGACTCTATCACCTCGGACATTTCTTTATCGTCATCAATCCCGAGTTCTTTATGGGTCTCGACACCTTTAAAAAGACCGCTGGCGACATCTGCCGCGCACTGCGCGCGAGCGCGAAGGCACCAGGTGCAGACCGCATCTACACTGCCGGTGAGAAGGAGCATGAAGCCTGGCTTGACCGCAAGGACAAGGGCGTGCCCGTAGGCGAGTCGATCCAGAAGGAATTTATTCAGCTGAGAGACGAGCTCGGGCTGGACTATCATTTCCCTTTTGAGGACTGAAAAAACTAAAAACCAAAACTAAATACTAAAATCTGACACAGGAGGCCTGTAATGAAGGATTATATCATGGCTCTTGACGCGGGAACTACAAGCAACCGCTGTATACTTTTTGATAAAAAGGGCGAGATCGTATCGGTATCGCAAAAGGAATTCAAACAGTATTATCCGCAGCCCGGATGGGTGGAGCATAATCCTTTCGATATCCTGAATACAATGCTGGAGGTCGCCCGCGCGGCGCTGAAAAAGATCAATGCCTCCGCCGAGGATATCGCGGCGATAGGCATCACGAACCAGCGCGAGACTACGATAGTCTGGGACCGCGAGAGCGGAGAGCCCGTCTGCCCTGCGATCGTTTGGCAGTGCAGACGCACATCCCAGTACTGCGACAGTCTCAGGGAAAAGGGACTGACGGATATGATCCGCAGCAGGACGGGCCTTGTGATAGATGCGTATTTTTCCGGTACAAAGCTGCGGTGGATCCTTGAAAACATACCCGAGGCCAGAACGAGGGCCGAGGCTTGAGAGCTGCTCTTTGGCACGGTGGATTCATGGCTCATATGGAAGCTCACCGGCGGCAAGGTGCACGCGACCGATTATTCAAACGCCTCGCGCACGATGCTGTTCAACATCAACACCCTGGAATGGGACGAAGAGATCCTTGCCGAGCTGGATATCCCGCGCTGCATGCTGCCTGAGGTCAAGCCGTCGAGCGGCATATTCGGATTTACCGATCCCTCCGTATTCGGGGGAGAGATCCCGATCGCCGGAGTAGCGGGAGACCAGCAGGCCGCGCTTTTCGGACAGACCTGCTTTGAAAAAGGCCAGGTCAAGAGCACCTACGGCACCGGCGGCTTCCTGCTTATGAATACCGGCGAGGAGCCTGTCTTTTCCGACAGCGGCCTCGTCACGACGATTGCCTGGGGCATAGGAGGAAAGGTATACTACGCTCTCGAAGGGTCGATATTCGTAGCCGGAGCGGCCATACAGTGGCTGCGCGACGAGCTCGGTTTTATCAAAAAAGCCTCGGACTGCGAGGAACTTGCCGAACAGGTCAAGGATACGAACGGCTGCTTTGTAGTGCCTGCCTTTACGGGACTTGGCGCTCCGTACTGGGATCAGTACGCCAGAGGCGTGATCGTCGGACTGACGCGCGGCGTAAACAAATGCCATATAGTCCGCGCCACTCTGGAAGCGATCGCGTTTCAGGTGGAGGATGTCCTTGAGGAAATGAAAACGGTCTCCGGCTATGAGATCCCGTCCGTACAGGTGGACGGCGGCGCTACAGCCAACAATCTGCTCATGAAGATGCAGACCGACATATCCGGTATTCCAGTAGTACGCCCTGAGTGTGTCGAGACGACGGCGCTCGGAGCTGCCTACCTGGCGGGGCTTGCCGTGGGCTATTGGGCGGACAAGGCCGATGTAGTGACAAACAGGCAAGTAGAGAGGATATTTTATCCGTATACGACCCCGCAGGAGCGTGCGGAGCGAATGGCCCTCTGGAGAAAGGCAGTCGGACGCAGCCGCGGCTGGGCACAGGATTAAGGAAGCGGACAGACGTATATCCGGTCCTGTCAAAGGCGCGGCGGCGGAGCGTTTTTTCTCTCATCAGCTTGTTTTTGCCTGCCGGTTATGATATATTTTCCGTTGCGTCGTAAGGCCGGCAGGCCGGAAGTTTATCGGACGCAGAAGGAACCAGATGTCAGATCAGGATCAGAAAACCAGACAGGATCCGGGGCTGCTGCCGGTGGACGAATGGTACGCGCTCGTAAAGAAGGGCGCCAACGTTGCGGTCCACGTCGTTCCGAACGGCAGGAGCATGCGCCCGCTGATCGTCGGAGGCAGGGACAGTGTCGAGATATGGCCGCTCAGACGCGAGCTCAAAAAGGGCGACATTGTGCTTTTCCGCAGGCAGGACGGCGCGAACGTGCTCCACAGGGTCTGGAAACTGAGCGGAGATACCGTCACGACCTACGGCGACGGCTGCGTAAAGCCTGACCGTCCCATAAAAAGGGACCAGGTCATGGGGATAGCGACAGGGCTTGAGCGCAAAGGAAGGCATTTCAGTCTTGATACGGCAGGGGCCAGGTTACAGGGAAGGATCTGGTGGATACTCAGGCCGGTAGTTCGTTTCCCGCGCAGAGCCGCCAGCAAGGTGATCCGGCAGTGGCTTGGCATAAAAAGAAAATAAACAGTCAGAAAGGTTGATATCATTATGGATGGATGGGGTATAGCAGCAATAGTTCTCGGAGTGATAGTCGTAATACTCGGAGTGCTGTATTTTCTGGGACGCAAGATGCAGCGCCGCCAGGGCGAGGCTCAGCAGCAGATGGAAGCGAACAAGATGGTCACTTCCATGCTCATCATCGATAAAAAGATGATGAAGATCACAGAGTCGGGACTGCCGCAGATAGCTATAGATTCAACTCCCAAATACCTGCGCTGGAAAAAAGTGCCTATAGTAAAGGCGAAGGTCGGACCGAAGGTAATGACGCTTGTAGCCGATCAGGACGTCTTTGAGGTCATTCCGGTCAAAAAGGAAGTCAAGGTCGAGATCAGCGGAATGTATATTACGGGCATAAAGAGCGTGCGCGGCGGAAGTGTTGAGCTGACAAAGAAACAGCAGAAGGAAAAGAAGAAAGCCGCAAAGGCTTCAAAAAAGACAGGCAAATAGGATTTCGGAATATAAATACGTAAGCCACTCAAAAGCAGGCGTAAATATTCTTCAGTTGCCACTTCCCTTTTCTGCCGGGCTGCGATATACTGAACATGTTATATATATGGTCATGACAGTCGGCACGTGAAAGGAGTGTGACACTCATGGCGTACACTGCTATCGAAGAAATGCGGCAGGTCAATGAACGCAGATTCGGCATGGATCTGGGTCCATACCAGCCGCCGTTTTTTATTTGCGGAAAAGGTTTTGATCTGAAGTCGTCAGCCCTCAGATTCATCCGCGAGAGGTGCGAGGAGCTTTCTTTTGACCGCGCGGTCGAAGAAGAAGAAAAAAGCAGCGGCGTACTGGCCGGAAAAAGCCTCAAGCCCGGGCAGATCCCCTACAATATGGAAATGGATCTCAACAGGCTCTGCCTGGAAAAATCACTGGAGTCTTTCTTTGAGTCCGGTGTTGCAGAGGATGCCTATGCAGTATATTACTGCTATCTTGAGATGTTCATCGGCAGGTACGGAAACTCAAAGCACATGGTCGAACTCCTATCCGAGTACGAGATGAACGGCAGTTCACTGCTCATAAAGCACAGGGATCATTACTCACATTCCGTCTACGTCTTTGCGCTGGGGCTGGCCATATATGAGACGAACGAGACCTTCAGGAGATGCTTCGAACGCTTCTATGGTCTGGACGAGACGCCGGGGCCGGATCGCGCGGCCTGCGTTTTCCTCGAATTCTGGGGGCTGACGGCGCTTTTCCACGATATAGGCTACCCTTTTGAGATACCTTTCGAGGAGATCCTCTCATACTTTGAGGTGGACGGGCTGAAAAGAGGAGTGGACAGTCCGTACCTCGCATACAGGGGCATGGAGCAGTTTACCGCGCTGGAGAGCGAGAGTACGGTCTGGCTGAAAAAACTGACCGGCAGGAGCTTTGACAGCATCAGCGGCCTGCTCGCCTGGGCAGTCACAAAACGCCTCGGAGCGTCTTACGGTTTCTCCGAGGATTACATCCGTTTCGTCGTGGAGGACAAACCCACGCGTCCCGAACGCTACGGGTACTTTATGGACCACGCGGTATTCAGCGCGATCAGGCTCCTGCGCGAGCTTGTCAGCGCCGGCGGGTCGGAGAGTATCTCGCAGATGCATCTCGACGCGCTCTCGGCCATCGCCATCCACAACAGCATGTTCAAATTCTCTATCGCGTATTACAAGGATCCGGAAAAGCGCAAGGCTCCGCTTGCCATGGAGCTGCATCCGCTGGCGTGGATGCTGATGCTCTGCGACGAGCTTCAGTGCTGGGACCGCAGAGCCTACGGCCGCAGCTCACGCACGGAGCTGCATCCCGTGGACGTGGACTTTGATTTTTCCGGCGGAAATATCCGCGCCGTCTATTACTACGATCAGGACGATCAGGCTAAGATCGACGAATATAACAGAGAATACGATGCCTGGATCCTGGCCGGCAGGCAGGGCAAAGAGCCGCGGCTAAAAGCCTACAGCGATATGGCAGGAGAGGCCTCGCGATTCGTTACGGATATCGAAAAGATCGTGGACCTCAATGGGTCGCTTCTGGAGGTGGAGGCGGCACTCTGCCGCGTCGACCGTTCGCGCAAGCACGGATATCTCTCGGGCAGCAGCTTCCTGCATCTGTACGATTTTGCCGTGGCGCTGCACGCGAGGAATATGCCCGAGGGTACTACGACGGAGGAAGCCGAGGAGAAATTCACCTCGGCCTCGCTCGAATACCAGCTTTCCGGGATAAACCGCGCGCGGTCGTTTGACAGGTATCTGAACGCCATTGACTGCTTCTATACGGACCGGACCGTGGATTTCATGCCGGTTACGGAATTCTCGCGCGATCAGGCTGAGATCATCGCCCCTCTCGAGCACGAGAGATGGATCCGCGAGCACCATGCCATGGGCTGGGTGCACGGGGAAGGGACTGATGCGATCCCGCTCGGCGGCGCACTGCGCGAGCAGCTGCGGCGTCACCGTCTCGTTATGGACGGCGAGCCGACGGAGGAGGAGATCCGCGAGCACTATTTTTCGCTGGCAGAATCAGATCAG
>CAMOQY010000035.1 GCA_946623295.1 uncultured Lachnospiraceae bacterium
CTGTGGATAGGGCTGCGAAGGAGAGCGGCCATTTGGCGCTGATCTCTGCGGGGTGGGATCCCGGCCTTTTTTCACTGAACAGACTCTACGCTTCCGCGATCCTGCCTGATGGAGAGACGTATACGTTCTGGGGGAAGGGCGTCAGTCAGGGACATTCCGACGCGATCCGCCGGATAGATGGCGTCCTCGATGCCAGACAGTACACTATCCCCATCGATAAAGCTCTTGAGGCCGTCCGCAGCGGCTCGCGGCCTGAACTCTCGACCCGTGAAAAGCATCTTCGCGAGTGCTTCGTTGTGGCTCGTGAGGGGGCTGATCTGGCAAAGATCGAGCGCGAGATCAAGACGATGCCGAATTATTTTGACGAGTATGATACGACAGTACATTTTATAAGCGAAGAGGAGATGGCGCGCGACCATAGTGGGCTGCCACACGGCGGCTTTGTTATCCGCAGCGGCAGGACCGGCATCGACCGCGACAAGACCGAGACGATAGAGTACAGTCTAAAGCTGGATTCAAATCCCGAGTTTACCGCGTGTGTGCTGGTGGCCTGCGCGAGAGCAGTAGACCGTATGGCCGGGCGCGGATGCACCGGCGGCCTGACTGTCTTTGATATCGCGCCGGCTGACCTTTCACCGCTGAGCGCCGAGGAGCTGCGCAGGAGCCTTCTGTAGGGAGGTTACACAGCGCACCCTTTTGTGGCTGAGCACTGGGCCCTTTCGCAGGGAGGTCGCACAGCGCACCCTTTTGTGACTGAGCGCGGGCCCTTTCGCGCCCGCGGAGCCTCATGACTGAACGTTCAAGATGAGCTTCGCGGGTGCTCCTTTGGAGCATTTTCATACTTTTTTCCGAAAAATCAGAAAAAAGTATGAAATGAATACCTGAAAAACGTGTTCATGCATAACCTTTTATGCTCCAAATAGATCAAAAACGGCCTTATGATGATTTGTATTCATGACAAGAAGCCACTCCGAGCCCGGACGTACTTACTTTTGGCTTTTTGGGAAGGATTTTTTCATACTTTTTTCCCGATTTTCGAAAAAAAGTATGAAACAGGCTCCGGGACGGGCCGAAAGAGAGCTGCCGGACAGAGTTTTATGCATTAATTATTGCATAAAATGCGGATGTGCCGGCCTGAATGATATAATCAGGCGCTCGAGCTGGCGGAGAAGTACGACAAACTGGCGCGGAGACGCAAGAGCGCGATGCAGACGACGAGAAAAGACGTCGGAAGCATGGCGTCAAAACGAAGGATAGCAAAAGAGCAGGCAGAGCTACTTAATCATTGTATTGATCAGAATAGAAGTTCTGCGTGTCAGGAGATATCAGGTAATGGAACAGTATATAGTAACGGGAATGAGCTGCGCCGCATGTCAGGCGCGCGTGGAAAAGGCGGTAGCCAAGGTGCCGGGTGTGGATTCGGTGTCTGTAAGTCTGCTGACTAATTCCATGGGCGTAGAGGGAAGTGCGGCGCCGGCTGCTATAATAGAGGCCGTGGAAGCGGCAGGATACGGAGCGAAAAGAAAGACGGCAGGACGCGCAGGCGGTGCGGACTCAGCCGGAAAAGAGGGGAATACTGGCACGGGCGGCGGATCGTCCGCTTTTGCGGCGGAAGAGGATGCGCTCAAGGATCGGGAGAGCCCGAAGCTCCGGCGCAGGCTGATTTTTTCCGTGGTATTTCTGCTTGTGCTCATGTATATTACCATGGGCCACAACATGCTCGGCTGGCCGCTGCCTGAATTCTTTGTTCATAACCACCTCGCCCTGACGCTCGCACAGATGATCCTGGCCGCGGCGGTCATGATCATAAACGGCAAATTTTTTACGAGCGGATTCAGCTCGCTCCTTCACGGCGCACCGAACATGGATACCCTTGTAGCGCTCGGAGCTTCAGTCTCCTTTGCATGGAGCACTTACGTCTTTTTCGAGATGTGCGGGATGATCACCGCCGGGGCGTCAAACGCCGATCTGATGGAGCTATATCACGATCAGCTCTACTTTGAATCTGCAGCGATGATACCAGCGCTCATCACGGTGGGCAAGCTCCTCGAATCGCTCAGCAAGGGCCGAACGACGAATGCTCTGAAGAGCCTTATGAAGCTGGCGCCGAAGACCGCAACGCTCGTACGTGACGGAGAGGAAGTCACCGTACCCATAGATCAGGTCAGAGTGGGCGACGTCTTTACGGTGCGTCCCGGCGAAAATATCCCTGTGGACGGTGAGGTCATAGACGGGACAAGCGCGGTCGATGAGTCCGCGCTCACCGGCGAATCGATTCCGGTCGACAAGGCCGTCGGCGACAGGGTCAGTGCGGCTACGATCAACACATCGGGATATCTGCGCTGCAGAGCGCTCAGAGTTGGCGAGGATACCACCCTGGCGCAGATCATACATATGGTTTCAGACGCAGCCGCTACCAAAGCGCCCATAGCCAGGATCGCAGACAAGGTCTCGGGTATCTTCGTGCCTGCGGTCATCGGGATAGCGGTCCTGGTCGTGGCCGGGTGGCTTATCGCCGGTGAGAGCGTGAGCTTTGCGCTTGCCAGGGGTATATCCGTCCTTGTCATCAGCTGCCCGTGCGCTCTGGGGCTTGCCACACCTGTGGCGATCATGGTCGGAAACGGACTTGGGGCGAAAAACGGCGTGCTCTTTAAGACAAGCGAGGCGTTGGAGATCGCCGGCAAGACGGAGATCATAGCTCTCGATAAGACCGGCACCATCACCTCGGGCAGACCTGAGGTCACGGACATCATCCCTGCCGAGGATCTCGCCGGCGAGGAGCTTTTGGCAACGGCCTACGCCCTCGAATCAAAAAGCGAGCATCCCCTGGCGGGAGCGATCGTTGCGGCCGCGAGTGAGCGCGGCATGTGTCCCGCACAGGTCACGGATTTTGAAATACTCCCGGGCAATGGCCTGCGCGCGAGCCTGGACGGAAGGAGTCTGGCAGGGGGGAGCGGCACTTACATAGAGACGGTTGCCGCAGTGCCGGCAGATCTCAGGGAAAAGGCGGCGGCGCTGGCAGAGGCCGGCCGCACACCTCTCTTTTTTGCACGCGACGGGCAGCTGCTCGGTATCATAGCCGTGGCGGATCGCATCAAGCCTGACTCCGCGGAGGGAATAAAGCAGCTGAGGGCACTTGGGCTTGACGTAGTCATGCTTACCGGTGACAACGAACGCACGGCCAAGGCCATAGGAGCAGCGGCGGGAGTGGACAGGGTAATAGCCGGTGTCCTTCCCGACGGAAAGGCGGATGTGATCCGCAGTCTGCAGAAATCCGGCAAGGTAGCCATGGTGGGAGACGGCATCAACGATGCGCCCGCCCTGACGTGTGCCGATATCGGCATTGCAATAGGCGCGGGGACCGACGTGGCGATCGACTCGGCCGACATCGTGCTGATGAACAGCTCGATCACCGACGTGGCCGCCGCAATACGCCTGAGCCGCAGGACACTATTAAACATTCACGAGAATCTGTTCTGGGCGTTTTTCTATAACGTGATCTGCATACCGATCGCCGCCGGGATCCTCGCGTGGAAGATGAATCCCATGATCGCCGCAGCGGCAATGAGCCTGTCGAGCTTTACGGTATGCATGAACGCTCTGCGCCTGAACCTGTTTAAAATGAAGGACGCTTCCCGCGACCATGCGCCTCGCGGACGCAGGAGAACAAGCGTCGATACAAATAAGGAGATAAAAATGGAAAAGACAGTTAAGATCAAAGGTATGATGTGCGAGCACTGCGAAGCCACGGTCAAAAAGGCCCTTGAGGCGCTTCCCTTCGTAGAATCCGCTGTCACAAGCCATGAGAATGGCACTGCGGTCATGACGCTTTGCGGGGACTTTGACGAGGCGGCGGTAAAGGCTGCGGTCGAGGCAAAGGATTACGAATACGTCGGTCAGGATTGAAAAAGACATGTCACGCGCACCAGAATCGTTTTACAAAAAAAGACTTTCTGACGACAATATAGTCAGCTACGTCAAGGCTGTCAGGGGCGGAAAGACCGGACGCCCGGCTGCTCCGTCAAGGCGTGTGCTCACGGGGATCCCAAGCGAGCTGCAGAAAGAATACGGACGCAATAATTGCAGTCTCTGCTCTGCGGCGTGCGTCCTTTCGCGCGAGAGCGGCAGAGACTTTTCCGAGGTCTACCCGGTAGTGAGAAAAAAGGCTTTCTGGCCGCTCTACCGTGAAAGGGGACGCGGCACGAATCCTTTTGCAATCGCCTGGATCATGAACCGCGCCGCCCGCGCCCTCGGGATAAAAAAACGCGCGCACGCGCGTGCCGTGCGCGGAGCCGGCTTTGGATATGCGGGGATCATGAGACTTATCGACGGTGGCACCCCGGTCATCATCTCTTTTCACCACGATGGAAACCGCTACTACCGCAGTCATTCCGTCACGATCACAGGTTATGTATATCTGCGGATGAGCCGTCCAGTCAGGCTTCTCGTGATCCAAGATAACTGGAACCGGTCGGTATCTTATCTGGACTACGACCGCATGAGCCGCATCGCCATGATCGACTATATGAAGTGACCGCTGCGATCGGCCATATAAGCTGCCCCGATATTTTAAAAAGAAGAATTAATATGATATAATGACCTAAATACTAATTTAGGTCATTATTTTGCATATGAAAACGATCATCAGAAACGGAATAAAGTCAAATCTCAGGGCAAAAGGCAGGACTACGCTCTTTTTTCTGCTGATCACGCTTTTTACCGCCATCATGATGCTCTCGCTCGGAGTAAGACTGTACTGTGACAATGTGCTGGAGCAGTGCGGTACGCGCTACCGTTCGATAGCGCTCCTGGAGTATATGGGCGGCGATTATCCGGACGAGGACGTGGCGGATGCGCGCGCCAGGGAAGCTGCCTCGGCGCTGGATATATCCCGTATGCAGGCCGTGAACGGCGTAAAGAGCTACATCCCCGCGCAAAAGGCGTTGCTGTATGCCGACGGATACGTGCGTTCAGGCAGTAAGTCTGATTATGCAAAGCACGGTGTCATATGTGTAAGCGGTATATCACATCCTTATTACCGCACTTATCTTGTGGAAGTAGATCCTGAGGAGATCGAGGGTGAATTTGATCCCGATGACGACAGTTTTTCATTCGGTATGGGAAGCCTGTACCGCGAGGAAACCGACTACAGCAGACCATTTTATTACAGCGCACGTATAGCATCGGTCTATTACGGGATGGAACAAAAAGAGAATGTGCTCATAAACATCCTTCCCGGCGAAACCGGATGGACCCCAGAGTTTGGCGAAACATATCTGCTTAACGGCATCTTTCATTCAAAAAACACCGTAGAGGGGATGCTGAACAGCCTGACTGCCTTCGAGCTTCTTCCGTTTGAGGACTCCGACGAGCAGCCGTTTATCCGCTGCACCGACGGTATGGAGCTGCCGGAGGCTTTTGAAAAGGCCGTCGAAAAATACACGTATGCAAACAGCTATATATACGCAGATTATTTCACTGATCTGGAAGATATCTACGAATTCCATCAAGGGCTCGTCTATATAGAAAAAGGGCGCGGACCGCAGGCAGGCGAAGAAGGAGCCTGCGTGATCAGCGCGGATCTGGCCGGGAAGCTCGGTGTTACGGCAGGCGGCCGGATATCCGTCACGGTGCTCTCATCAGATGAAAAATCCAGATACAGTCTTACTCCCTCGCAGACCGCGGATACGCTTACCGTGACCGGCATTACAAACGCGACAAATGATTATCAGTCGCATATATGGATAATGGGGCAGGGTCCCTCGCAGCCGCTCTTTGGCTATCAGCTCGGAACTCTGACACTGGAAAATGCCGCCGCGATCCAGGCGGTGGAAGAGATCCAGGAGTTTGTTCCTGAAGGCGTGAGAGTGCTGCTCTACGATCAGGGCTACGGCGATACGGTAAAGCCCTTCAATTCCATGCGTTCCACAGCGACGAACGTGCTGATGATCTGTGCGCTCGGCATGGCAGCGGTCCTGATCCTTTTCGCTTTTCTCTTCGTCAGCAGACAGAATTATACTGTAAAGATCATGATCTCGCTCGGAACTGACCGGAGCAGGGTCGCCGCATGGTTTGTGGCAGGAACGCTCGTTATATCGCTTGGCGCGGCATTGGCCGGAGGCCTTCTCGGCCAGCTTGGACTGCCGGTACTGTTTGAAAAGATAGAGGCGTCCATTGCGGATGAGGTGCAGATAAGTACGCTGTACAGCGAAACGGTGCTCGGTATCACGAAGGATGCAGCCTACAGTACGGATTTTGCTCCCGGTGCGGTATGGCTCGCAGCAGCTGCAGTGGTATTGGCCTCTGTAGTATTGACTCTCGCCTTTTTGCCTTCGGCTTTCAGAGATGGCAGCCTTAAACGCGGCAAAACCCGCGTGAGAGTACCGCACGGGCGCACGGTGACTGCGGGAAGGGGAGCGCTTCGTTTTGCCTCGCTTTCCATCCTTCGCGGCGGGCTTCGCTCGCTCGTGGTGCCCGCTGTTTCACTGGTACTGACGCTCGTTATGATAGTGCTCGGCGGTATATATTCCGGCTGGCACAGACAGCTCGCCGCGGCGCATGAAGAAACGGTCATAGACGGTATAGCGGTGAGCCTCAACGGAAGGTATTACTCGGATCTGGTCATTCCCATAGAGAACGTCCGCAAGCTGATTTCCATAGAGAATGTGGATCGGGTATGGCTCTCTACACCCGGCATGCCCTACTGGAGCCCGGCAGAGATGCCTTCCTTCGGAGACGGAGGTTTTTCACGCGAGTCGCGGATGGACTGGATAAAAACACAGCCGCAGGTCGTTCCCGCGAACACCCTGCGCGGTGCAAAGGAATTTTACTACTCAGAACCCGTGGTAAAGTGGAAGGATGGCTGGGATGAGAGCTTCCTTGCCGGAGAATACGAGACGATCTATGACCATCTGCAGAATATGACCGCCAAGCCGTCCGCAGTATCGGAGGGAGGTTCTTTCCCGACCTACACCATTCCGGGAGTGGCCGGCGACCGCTATATGCAGGAACGCGGCCTGGAGATAGGCGATAGCTTTTCTGTAGTTGTCCTCGAGGACAGGATGCTCTATGAAGCAGAGATTCCCATAGAAATAGAGATAGTCGGTTCCTACAGACAGATCGGAGAAAAAGCACAGATATACACGCCGCTCTCCATGACGGTTATTCCGGACGCGGTATATACGCAGGATCCCGAAGCTCACAGACCGCAGACCAGGTATGAATACTATGGTTACACGCCGGAGGAAACTCTGGAATACTTCTATTATTTCAAGACGGTCTTCTCAACCTGCCGTTTTACGCTTTCATCCGCAAAAGACCTTGATGACGCCAGGGAGGCGCTGTACGATATGGGCTTTTCCAGAGTCGGGAAGACGCGCAGCGTGAGAACGTCCATAGTTTTGCGCGATGCCGCATATCTGAAGCTGACGGAAACCCTGCAGCGGTATATTTATACGGGAAGGATCATTATGACGATGATCTTTGCAGTGATCGCGGTGACGGGCTTTATCATATCGTGGCTGATGATAAATACGAGAAAACGCGAGTTTGCGCTAATGCGCGGGCTCGGTACAGGGAGAGGACGGATCTATCTCTCGTTTTTTCTGGAACAGGCCCTGCTCGCGCTGGCAGGCTGCGGGATAGGCTGTCTGTCGATGCTGCTGATCAGCGGCAGCAGACTGCAGTGGATGATCGTGGCAGGATATCTGGTATTTTATCTGCTCGGATGCTCGATCTCCATTATATTAATAGGAAGATCGCATCTGATGGAGCTTCTGACAAACAGAGAGTGAACGTCGTCTTCGGCAGAGGCAGGGATGCGGGGGAGTTGGAGGAAAAAATGAGCACGTTTGAGTTAAAAGATGTCAGATACGTATACAAAACCCAGTACCAGAGCGTGGAGGCGGTGAAGGGCGTCTCGGCAGTATTTGAGACGGGCCGTCTTTATGCGGTAATGGGCGCTTCCGGCAGCGGCAAAACCACGCTCCTTTCACTGATGGCAGGGCTGGATACGCCCACGTCGGGGGAGGTGCTTTGCAACGGTGTTTCCACGGAAAAGATGAATCTGAGCAAGTACCGCCGCGAGAATGTGGCGGTCATCTATCAGGATTTCAGGCTGTTTCCGCTGCTGACAGTGGCGGAGAATATCATGTATCCAATGGAACAGCGAGGCATAAAAACATCTTCGGCGCGTGAGAAGGCAGCCGAGCTCATAGCCAGAGTTGGCCTTCCGGAGATGGCTGCGGACCGCTTCCCGGCGATGCTTTCGGGAGGAGAGCAGCAAAGGGTCGCTATCGCCAGAGCGCTTGGCATGGATACGGACGTTTTACTGGCTGACGAGCCTACCGGAAATCTCGATGAGGAGAATACGGCTAAGATATTCGGGATGCTGCTGGATCTGGCCCACAAGGACGGATACTGCGTAGTGGTCGTGACTCACGACGAAAATCTCGGTGCGCGTGCAGATATATGTCTGCGTATGAGGGACGGAAAGCTGGTATAAAAAGGCGTTTTATACAGCATATTTCCGCGGCCCAGCCCGCAGAGACCGGACGCTGCCCGGACAGACAAACTTTTTATAAAAAAATTACAAAAAATTGTTGACAAACCACTTCAAAGGGGTATAATTGCAGTATCAGACGATAGCAAAACCGTCGAAAGGCGGCGACGCAAAGCTATAGGACCCGCAAGGGTAGCCAGTTGCAATCTGCAGGTCATAGGACTGCGTAGGTTGCATTTTTTTATGTCTAAGACGAAAGGAGCGGCTGATGTCCGGACAAACCGAGTTTAGAGGACCTGAAGCCCCCGCCGCCAAGGATACGGAAAATGCAGCAGAGCAGGAGAGACTGACCGTGGAATCGTCCGGACAGGATACGGACCGCATTCAGGATGAGATGCCTGTACTGCCGGAAGGACCTGAGCTGGATCGGGCCAGACTGGTGAACGCCACCATCGAGGCCGGTGTTGATCCTATAGAGATGAGATTCGCTCAGATCAACAGCACGTATCCCCCGGAGCCCATAGCTTACCGTACCTTTACATATTTAAACAGCGTCAGTACCGGAGTCACCGGACCGGAGGTCTACGCAGCAGAGACGGATCCCACCGAGGAGGGAATAAACCTCGCCAGATGGAACATCACTCACGCGCTGCGGGCCGCACGCCAGATGGAGCTGGCAGGCAGGAAGATCCAGTACGTAACGGCCAGATGCCCCTGGGAGATGTGCCTGAGAGATGATCTCTACGACATCGTTAAGGGTCTTGCTAAGGAGCAGGGACTTTCACCCGAGACCATCTGTCTCGAATTTCCGTCCGGGCTCATGAGAGCGGCGGATCCGGAATCGAGAGCCAGGATAAGGAAATCGATCCTCGACATGAAACTCCTCAAGGTCAGGACGATGGTCACGGGGATAGGCACGGCCGACATTTCGCCCGCTGCGCTTTTCGAGATCCCGGTCGACACTTTCCTGCTTGATCCGGCCATCACCTCGATGAGCGACAGCCGATCCAAGGGCGCGAACGTCGCGGCCCTGGTGAATTTCCTCAAGAGCTTTTCGGCGGATGTGATTGCTGACGGTGTGTACAATGACAATCAGATAAACGCACTTACGAAATGCGATTGCAGGGCTTATATTCCTTCTTCCGGCTATCAGGGAAAAGTAAAGCACGGCAGTCTCAGGATGAGACTTGAAGAAGCCGCAGCCCAGCATGCCGAGGAGGAATAATGGCAAGATCAAGAGTCGTAGGGGTCGGCATCCGACGAACTGCGGAGGAGGTCAAACGCTACCGCATCTGGATGAAGCTGATTCCGATAATCATAGGAATAGCGATACTGATACTGATCATCGGATATGTAGTGACAGTGCTCTATATGAAGTTCGGAGCTTTTACGGTATCAGTAAACAAGTTTGACAATCTGGAATATGCGCTCACGCTTTCAGCGTCACAGAATTTTAACAGCTACACCTCGAGGCTGAATGCGGAGATAGCAAAGGAAGTAACGAATATAGACGGTTCCACGATCCCCGAGTGGGTGGACAACGTAGACGGAGAGCACAACGGAGATAATTACGTAGCCTACACCTTCTACTGCAGGAACCAGGGTACCAAGACAATCAAATACAACTACGAGTGTTATATCGCGAACATGACCTACGAGATCGAAAAGGCGGTCAGAGTGAGGATATACACCAACGGCGAGTATGTCGACTATGCCTACCCGAGGACGGACGGTATAGAGGGACCGGAGCCCGGCACCACAGCCTTCCAGTCCGAGACGACGATCGTACGGAAGACCATCGAGAACTTCGCTCCGGGAGATACGACGAAGTACACAGTGGTCATCTGGCTCGAGGGACCCGACCCCGACTGCGTCGACAAGATCATCGGAGGACAGTTCAAGATCGACATGGCGATGACGGTCATAGGTTCCGAAGACGGCAACGACGGCATGAACGCAGCCGAGTCGAAAGCGGTCCTGCCGGTCAGAAAGTTTAGTATTGTTTGAGCTCCGCCATGAGCGGATTCAAAGATAAAAAAGTTTTTATATCATTCAAAAAAAGGAGAAAAAAAGAATGAAGAAGTTCAAGAAACTCATCCCCGCTCTGGCTATGCTTCTTGTTTCTGCTACAGCCATGAGCTCCGCGACTTTCGCATGGTTCTC
>CAMOQY010000036.1 GCA_946623295.1 uncultured Lachnospiraceae bacterium
CGTCTCCGCAGATCAGACGGTCCATGATGCGGCCGCTCTCCATGTCCGCCTTTGTGTCCTCGATGGCTTTGAGCTGGTCTTCGGTCTCCTCATACGGGAATTGCTCTTCAAATTCCTTCTGCCATACCGTATCCGGACTGTAGGCCACGCCCTCGCCGCGGGAGCGCGCAGAATAAAGCTCCACCAGCTCCCGTGCTATCTCGCGGACAGCTGTTTTGACCTTTGTTTTGGTCCGCTCCCACTCGTTTCCGCCGAGGCGGTTGAGCTTTGGCGTGCCCTCTGCTGTGGAATCGGCGTATTTCTGGAGAAGATTCATCTGCGTGACGGGCAGGTACAGATTTCCTCCGTCACCGTAGGTTATCTTCATATAGTCGCGCGCGACGCCGCCGCGTTCTATCCTCTCCGTGCCCTGATATATGCCGAGGCCGTGGTTTTCATGTATTACGTAATCGCCGACCGCGAGTGAAGAAAGCTCAGTTATGGCTTTTGACGGATCGCTCTTGTACCGGCGCTGCCTCTTTTTGGCGCCGCCGAACAGATCGCCCTCGGTAAGCACGTAAAAGCGTATCATGGGGTATCCGAAGCCTCTTTTCAGATTGCCCGGGACCACCATGACCATCCCCGGCTCGGGCTTCGGATTTCTGTCGGCGGTAAAGACTGCCTTTATACCGTATTCGTCCAGATCCCCGGCCAGGCGCTGCGCCCTTGACGCCGATCCGGCAAGCAGGATCACGCTTGCCTTGTCTTTTTTCCAGCTTTTGAGATCGGCAGTGAGATTTTCGAAATGACCCATGTACGACGGCACCGCCTGAGCCTGGAGCTGGCACGCGTAGACGTATTTGAGCCCGGCACCGCGTGTGTCGATGGAGGTCATTGCGCAGACACGCTGTTTTCCGAGCGCGGCAAAAACCTCCTCTGTGGAAAAGAGCGCCGCCGCACCTTCATCCGTCATCCCCGCTTCCAGTCTGCGGACCATGCTCTCCTGGAATTCCTTTTCCACGGCGTCCGCCTTTTCGAGCAGGCGCGAGGGCTCATCGAGAAAGATCCTTGTGCCGGCGGGAAAATAATCCGTCAGATTCCTGTCAAATGCCGGGTCCGGCGCTCCCTCTCCCGCCGGAAATACAGAAAAGAATTCCAGATTTTCGAGGGACCTCTGCGTCTCCGGGTCAAAGCTGCGCAGGGAGTCGATCTCGTCTCCGAAAAACTCGACTCTTACCGGATTTTCATCGGAGAGGGTATAGATATCCACTATGCCGCCTCTTACGGCAAACTCACCCGGCGCCTCAGCCTGGGGAAGCCGCTCGTATCCCAGCGCGCAAAGTCTGTCGATGAGCTCCTTTACAGGCATTTCATCTCCCGGCATCAGCTCTATCACGCTGTTTCTGATGACGTCGAGCGGCTTCATGCGCTCGAGCAGGGCGTCCACGCTGGTCACTACGACGCATTTTTCGCCCGAGACCAGACGCCTGATCGTTTCCATGCGCCTGCGTTCGAGTACGCCCGAGTGCACGTCCGCCTGATAAAAAAGCAGGTCCTTTGCGGGAAATATACTGACTGCCCGCCCGAAGCTCTCAAAGTCCGCTGCTATCTCCGACGCTCTGGTCTCGTTGTAGGTCACAAACAGCGAAAAGCCCTCCTCATCGGCGAGCGCCCCTGCAAGATACGCCTTGCAGGAGTCGATACAGCCTGATATCAGGACGGCTCCTCTGCCTTTTTCGAGATTTCTTTTAGCCTCGGCAAATTCCGCCAGAGCGCTCAGGGGGGTGTCAGCTTTCATTTGTCTGATTCTTTTTCCTGTTGTATTTGTTCATGCAGTAGTCTATGCCCTCGGTGCACCACTCCAGTGCAGCGTCCGCGGCAAGCTCTATCGCCTCGTCCATGAGCTTTTGCGTGTTTTTGTCAAAGCGTCCGAGCACGTGGCCAACCATGTCGCCGCCGGCCTCGCCGACGCCTACACGGAGTCTGGGGTACTCGTCGGTCCCGAGGTGCAGAGAAACGCTCTTCAGTCCGTTATGCCCTCCGGCGCTTCCGCTGCGGCGGAGCCTGATGTCGCCGGGCTCCAGCGCCACGTCGTCCACTATGACGAGGATGTCTTCGGGCGCAACACCGTAATAATCCGCCAGGGGACCTACGGATTCTCCGCTGAGATTCATGTATGTCTGGGGTTTGGCGAGCAGGAGTTTTTCTCCGCGGTATACCGCGGCTGCTGTCTTTGCTTTTTTCTTTTTCTGATCGATCTTTACTTCCAGACGCTTTGCCAGTGCGTCAAGAACTGCGAAACCGGTGTTGTGCCTGGTTCCGTCGTATTTCGGCTCGGGGTTTCCGAGTCCTGCTATGAGTTTCATTTGTTTCTCCTGATGAAAGCTGTTTTTGTAATTGTAACACAGACCGTGAAATGATACACGCAGAAAATGTTTTCTGCTCCCCATCAGATACAGCCGGACTGCCTCATAATAGGCAGAAACGTATTTCTCGCCGCTTCGGATATTTCCGGACAACACGCTCCCGCTATCCATAAAACGCAGAAAGGCTCTCTGCGCCCCCATCAGATACAGCCGGGCTGCCTCATAATAGGCAGAAATGTATTTCTTGCCGCTTCGGATTTTTCCGGACAACACGCTCTCGCTATCCATAAAACGCAGAAAGGCATTTCTTGCCGCTGCGGATACTTCCGGACAACACGCTCTCGCTATCCATAAAACGCAGCGGCTGCTAAGCGCAGCCTTCGCCTTCGGCTCGGCTTTGCTAAGCACCGGCGTTTTATGAGGTTGTCCGGAATTATCCGGTGCGGCGTATGGTTTGTGGGTGTTTCGAGATCGCATGATAGGGTCTTTTTCGCAAAATCAGCAAAAAGACCCGATATCAAAGGTGATCTCATAGGGTCTTTTTCGCAAAATCGGCAAAAAGACCCGATATCAAAGGTGATCTCATAGGGTCTTTTTCGCAAAATCGGCAAAAAGACCCGATATCAAAGGTGATCTCATAGGGTCTTTTTCGCAAAATCAGCAAAAAGACCCGATGTCAGAGGTGAGCCCGTAGGGTCTTTTTCGTAAAATCAGCAAAAAGACCCGATATCAGAGGTGAGCCCGTAGGGTCTTTTTCGTAAAATCAGCAAAAAGACCCGATATCAAAGGTGATCTCATAGGGTCTTTTTTGCAAAATCACCAAAAAGACCCGATATCAGCGGCGAGCCCGTAGGGTCTTTTTCGTAAAATCAGCAAAATGACCCGATACAAAAAAGGCTGCCTCGCGAGGCAGCCTGAAAAACAGATAAGAAATCTTAAAACCGGGGTTTTTCCGCGTAGATGCAGTCCTGAACGTGCATCCCGTCGGGCACGGCGGTATTGGGAAGAAGAATGCTGTTTCTGACGACCGCGCCTTTTCCGATCTTTACACGCTCAAAGACAACGCTGTCTCTGACCTCGCCGGCGATGACCGCGCCGCCGGTGACGATACAGTTCTGCACGTCCGCATCCGCCAGAAGCTTCACGGGAGCGGTATCGCAGACCTTGCTCAGGATCGGCGACGGACCGCAGAAAACATCTTTCCTGACCTCAGCCCTGAGGAAATCCATATTGCAGCTGAAATACGCATCGGCTGCCGTAACGCTGTTCCAGTAGCCCTCGTGTCTGCAGGCAAAGACCCTGCCTTCGCTGATGCGCGGGCAGATAACGTCCGTCACGAAATCTTTTTTGCCGGCAAGTCTCGCCTCCTCAAGCATCGAAATGAGCGCCCTGCGCCGCAGGATATAGATACCGCACGAGACCTCGTCGCTGACTCTCTCGCTGATCTTTTCCGAAAGACTTATCACTCTGCCGTTTTCATCCGCGATGATCTGGCCAAAGCTCTCGCATCTGCGCCCGTCGGGGAATCTGGAAGTGATGATCGTGATCTCGGCGCCTTTTTCTATATGGCAGTCCAGCGCCTTGTTAAAGTCCATATTGTAGACCCCGTCGCCCGACGCGATGATCACGTACGGCTCGTGACAGGAATCCATAAAATCAACGGAGTCCAGCAGCGCCTCTACCGTACCGTCGTACCAGCTCTGGTTTTCAGGGGTAACGACCGGACTGATCAGGAAAAGGCCGCCTTTTTTGCGTCCGAACTCCCACCACGTGGAATCCTTGAGGTGGTGGTTAAGGTGTCTGGAGTTGACCTGGCTGATGACTGCAACGCTGGTTATTCCGGCATGGACCATGCAGCTGAGGGAAAAATCTATAGCGTTAAAGCCGCCGGCTACGGGAAGAGCGGCCGTGGCCTTTTGAGACATCTCTCTGACGGGGGATCCGCCTCCCGCAAGTATAAGACCGATCATCTTCATATAATCACCGCCTTTCCTTTATGATCGCGCCGCCGGAGGCAAGGACGCCGCCCGGATAGTCGGCCTCCTGAGTTACCCCGGAAATGGCGGTATTTACGCCGATCCTGACTCCGTCGGGGATCACCGTCTTTTCATCCACGGTAACGAGGTCGGAGCAGTAGACTTTTTTGTCAAATACGCTCTCCGCGTACTCTCCTTCACCAAGGACGGCCCCGGCGCCGACAACGGACTCCTCTGAAATGATGGCTTTTGTAACGCGCGCGCCCTCGCGGATCCTGGTCCCCTGCATGACAACAGAGTCCCTGACCACCGCGCCGCGCTCAACCACCACTCCGGGCCCCAGCACCGAGTGATCGACCGTGCCCTCGATAACGACTCCGTCTCCGAAGCTGCTGCGCGTCACGCGGCTGCCCGGCGCAAAATACGCCGGCGGCAGAGGCTCGGTCTTTGTGTATATCTGGTCAAATTTTTCATATAGATCCAGCTCGGGTTTTTCGTCGAGAAGACCCATGTTTGCTTCCCAGTAGGAGCTGAGCGTACCCACATCCTTCCAGTAACCTGTAAATTCGTAGGTGTACATCGGCATACCCTTTTCAAAGCAGTACGGTATCACGTGCTTTCCAAAATCGCACCCCGGCACATCGCTGCTCGCTATCAGCGCCTCGCGAAGCACCTTATAGTCAAAGATGTAGATACCCATGGAGGCAAGATTGCTCTTTGGCTGGGCCGGCTTTTCCTCAAAGCCCCTGATCCTGCCCGTCTCATCAGCGATAACCACGCCGAAGCGGCTGGCCTCCTCCCACGGCACAGGCATCGAGGCGATGGAAACGGAAGCGCCGCAGCGGACATGATTTTCAAGCATATCCTCATAATTCATCTTGTAGATGTGGTCGCCGGAAAGGATAAGCACGTACTCCGGGCAGTAACTGTCCATAAATTCTATGTTCTGGTAGATAGCATTTGCCGTACCCGTGTACCACTCGCTGTCACTGCTCTTTTCGTAAGGCGGAAGAATATGAACGCCGCCGTTGGGCCGGTCAAGATCCCAGCTGATGCCGATCCCGATATGGTCATTGAGACGAAGCGGTCTGTACTGCGTGAGTACGCCGACTGTGTCCACATTGGAATTCACACAGTTGCTCAGCGGAAAATCAATGATGCGGTATTTCCCGCCGAAAGACACGGCAGGCTTCGCAACCTTTGCTGTAAGAACTCCAAGCCTGCTGCCCTGACCTCCTGCCAGAAGCATGGCTATCATACGCTTTTTCACTTCCTGTGCCTCCTGTTTTATTACTGAAGACCGCGCTCCGGAGAGACCGCAGCCCATACTTCGCCTGGACGCGCATATTCGTCCGTGCATAAGAGTACACTTTATTATATAGCTTTTGTCAGGCTTTGTCACTTCTGTTTTGTTAAATTTTTTTACAATATATTCATGAATCAAATTCATAGACCGTGACAGCAGGTATTTTAAATAGACTGTGATTGAAGCGGCGCGCTTTTTCAGCTATAATTTTTATAAAAGGAGATGAAACAGATGAAGTTCGTACATGCCGCAGACCTTCATATCGGCGCTTCCCCCGAGGCCGGGCGGCCGTGGGGAAGAGAACGCGCGGGCGCCGTCTCTCTGGCGCTTCCGAGGATCATAGAACTGTGCAATGAAACCGACGCGGATCTGCTGCTTATCCCGGGCGACCTCTTTGACCGGCAGCCTCTGAAAAAAGACCTGCGCGAGGCAGCCTATAATTTTTCGCGCCTGAAAAAAGCACAGGTAGTCATCACCGCAGGCAACCACGACTTTCTTTCTTCGGATACGCCGTATTCCACTTTCGACCTGGGACATCACGTGCATCTTATCACTTCGGCAGCGCTTTCTTCCATATTTTTTCCGGAGCTCAACACCGAAGTGCACGGACTCAGCTACTACGGGCGTGTGATCAAACAGCCTCTCTTTGATACGGCTGCGGCTCCGCACGACGGACGTCTGCATATACTGCTCGCCCATGGAGGCGACGCCGACCATATCCCTATCAATTACACCGCCCTCTCCTCTTCCGGGTTTGACTACATCGCGCTCGGACATATCCACAGGCCGAAGGTATTCGGCGGAGTCCACATGGCCTACAGCGGCTCCCCCGAACCGCTCGATCATACCGACACCGGCGCAAGGGGCTGCCTGTCCGGTGAGGTGACCGAAAGCACCTTCTCTCTGCACTGGCATCCCATCGCATCCTCGCAGTACCGCGATGAGGAAATAAAGGTCCTGCCCGATTCCACCTGGAGCGAGATACGCGAGACCGCTGCGGAAGCTCTCGCCCGGCATCCGCTGGATCTTTTTAACATCACTCTTTCCGGCAGACGCGATCCCTCCGTCACGATCGACCGCGGGCAGCTCATCTCCCTCGGACGGATCAGCAGCGTGAGCGACCGGACTATTGCCGATTACGACCTCGACGCTCTCGAACGCGACCACCGCGACGATATCATCGGAAAATTCATTACCGCGATGAAAAGCCGCGGCGGCGAACTCTCGGAAAAAGCCCTCTATTACGGACTTGCCGAGCTGGTAAAGGAGGATCGCACATGAAGATCCTCAAGCTGCACATAGACCATTTCGGTAAATTTAAAGACAAGACTCTGACCTTTTCCGACGGGATCAATATAATCTCCGGAGAAAACGAAAGCGGAAAAAGCACGCTCCACAGCTTTATAGGAGCTATGCTGCTCGGGCTGGAGCGTTCAAAGGGACGCGCCGCAAAAAACGACGTCTTTTCCCGCTACCGTCCCTGGGACGGCGGCACCTACGGCGGAAGCATCACTCTTGAACATGACGGCTGCGTCTATACCATCACGCGCGATTTCGGCCCCGAGAGCCCATCTGTGTCCGTCTTTGACGAAACAAACGGGAAGGAGCTCGAAGCAACCGACGAGCTTATCGGAAAAATAACCCTCGGCCTGACTCCCCCTCTCTACCGCAACACCATATCGGTGGGACAGCTTTCCGCAAGCACCGGCGGCGAGCTCGCCGCGGAGCTTCGCAATCATATCGTTAATCTGCGCTCTTCCGGCAGCTACTCGCTCGACGTGGAAAACGCGCTTAAAAACCTTGCGTCCAAAAGGCGCAGGATCAGCGGAGTATATGACAAGGATGCCGAAGCGCTCAGCTCGGAGCTCTCAGAGAAGGCCGAGCGGCTCGAGCGTTCTCTGGCAGTATCCGGCGATGACGGCTTAAAGAAATTTCAGGAAAAAATGGAAGCGGCGAAAACAGAGCGCGACTTTCTGGAGAAAAACCTCGAAGAAACCACGGCGGATATCTCCCGCATCTGCGATAAACACCGCTTTTCCGCAAGCCTCTTTGCCGCTGTTCTCTGGGCGCTGCTGTGCGCCGCATCGGCAGCTGCCTTCGTACTGACGGGCCTTGCCTGCCTTGATATTTACAGGCGGGGCGGCGCGGGGGCGCAGTTACTTCCGTACGGCGCGGGCGCGATAGCCGCCGCGGCCGGGACGATCGTATTTTTAATTCTGTTTATCATTTCTCTGAGGCGCAGAGCCGCCGTCCGCACGCTCATCGGCAAAAGCCGCTCGATCGAGGACGAGCTTTCCGCACTCAAGACCCGTCTTCTCTTCATTTCCGATGAGAAAAGCGCCCGTGATAAAATGGACTGGGAACGCGGAATGCTGGAGGACGAACTCACGGAGACCGCCTCCCGTCTTGCCGCGCTGGAGCCGCAGCTCCAGTCAAACCGCGAAATACGTGAAGAATGCGCGGCCATCGATCTGGCAGCGGAAACTATCCGCGATATCTCGGCAAACGATTTTTCCGGCTTCGGCAAATATCTCGGCAAGCTCTCCTCCATGCTTGTGAGCAGCGTGACCGGCTCCTACTCCGGCCTGTATATAGGAGATGACATGAGCATTTCCCTGCTCAAGGGCGAAAAGCGCATCCCTCTTGCCTCGGTCAGCACGGGGACCCTCGACCAGATCTATCTGGCCGTGCGCCTGGCGTGCATAGGCTTTTTCTGGGAGCAGGAGGATATTCCTCTGCTGCTGGACGACACCTTTGCCATGTACGATGACTCCAGACTCGAACGCACGCTCTGCTGGCTGAGCGATATCTACAGCGGTCAGGTCTTCGTCTTTTCCTGCCACCTGCGCGAGGCCTCCATCTTAGCCGGGCTCGGGCTTGAACACACTGTGATAACGCTCTGATCTCCTTTTTTCGATCCACACACCGCCGCCCGATACCGGGCGGCTTTTTTGTTTGCGATGGCCGTTTTTTACTCTTTCTATGAGAAAACTACGTTCTTTTACTCTGTTTTGCTACATCCTGTACGCATTTTCAGCCTTTTTTGGCCTTTTTGCGGCAAAAATGCGTACTCCCTGTCGCTCGACACCTGCCCGGGCCTGAAATATAGTAGCTTTGCGATAGCCGCAGCACCGGTTATGGCAATATCAACGGAGGTCTTCTGTTTTGAATACTGTCGCAAGAGATCGATTAGTTTTCAAAATGCATAAAAGCAGGATAATGGGCGACCGTGCCTCGATACATCACCACATATTTGAGACTTTATTCGATGCCCTTCACGCCTATCACGACGCAGGGATCTGCATCATCATCTCAGGGAAGCCTGCTTCCCCGCGTGAGATCGCAAATCTCTGCCTCGATGATCCCGGCGCCGGGTATATGCCTGATTTTGTCTGGCGTTCCGACGGGACCCTGGGCGAGATCCGCTTTGATCTGATCTAACCGCAAAGCGTGGATTTATCTGTCAAATAACCCCTTATAAATTGAACTTCACGCCCCGGTATGTTATAATCTGCGTAATTGTCCGGAGGCAAAAACATGAGTGCTGCGCAAAACAGAAGACTTCCAAAGCTTATCATCACGATCCTTATCATATTTGTTCTGGCCGCCAGCCTTATCATGGCCATCGCAAACAGAAACGCCCCCACATCCGAGCGCGTGAATCTGTCTGACTATTACAAGGCCGAAGACGGGTCTGCCGCGATCATAGTAAACGGCACCCTCTCAAACGTAAGAGCTGTGATCAAAAACTCCCAGCCCTATGTCAAGCTCGGCCTTGTGACCGGAGAGATCAACCCCGGCTTCTATTTTGAGGTGTCCTCGGGAAGACTCCTGTATACCAATGCCACCGAGGTCGTATCCGCTACCGCCGACCAGTCCAACAACGGCGCCGCTATCTTTTACGACAGCGCGGAGCCTTCTTCGGAGCTCTCCTGGGAGGACCGGATCATGGTCCAGCTTCCGTATGTCGCTAAATACACCGATATCGACGTAGATTATTATACTAATCCCGCGAGAGTGTTTATCCGCTCCAGATTCGGAGAGTGCATGGCCGCAAAGGGAGTTTCGGGCGCCTGTATACGCACCGGCCCGTCCGGCAGCAGCCGCGTCCTTGCCGAGCTTGACGGCGAGGAGGATCTCTGGCTGATCTCCGAGGAAAACGGCTGGGCTCAGGTCTACGCCGCCGGATCCGCGGGAGTCGCAGGCTATCTCACCGGCGAAGAGCTGACCGATATTCACAGCGTCACCGAGGAAGGCCCCTACAGGGAGCCGGAATATACTCATATATTAAAGGACGATGATATTTGTCTCGTATGGCACCAGGTCTTTTCCGATTCGGGAGTTGATTCGCTCGAAAACCTGCTCTCACGTACCAGCGGAGCGAACGTGCTCTCTCCGACCTGGTTTTCCGTAACCGATTCCGACGGGACTATCAGCTCGAGAGCTAATTCGGATTACGTCTCCATCGCCCACCAGCACGGCATGCAGATCTGGGCTCTCGTGGAAAATTTCAACACCGAAAACAAGCTTGATTACAGCGTGCTGCTCGGCACGGAAAACGCCCGCAGCCACATGATCTCTTCCCTGATCAACGAGGCGGAGCAATATGATCTCGACGGAATCAACGTTGACTTTGAAGGTCTTCCCAGCGAAGCAGGCGCCGGATACATACAGTTTATCCGCGAGCTCTCCATCGCCTGCAGGCGCCAGGGGCTCGTCCTCTCGGTGGACTGCTACGTGCCCTCCGCGTGGACGGCGCACTACCACAGAGACCTGCTCGCCCAGACCGTCGACTATATCATCGTGATGGCTTACGACGAGCATTACGACGGATCGGACGCCGGCTCCACTTCGTCCCTGTCCTTTGTAAAGGACGGAATTGAAAATACGATAGCTGCCGGAGTTCCCGCCGCGAGGCTTATTCCC
>CAMOQY010000037.1 GCA_946623295.1 uncultured Lachnospiraceae bacterium
GAGATGCTGAGAAAAAATCAAAGTCGGTGTTGTTCAGCCATGGCGGGTTTTGAAGCGTCATAGTGACTATGGAAATCTCGTCCCCACCATGAAGCCGCTGGATTGAATCCGGTTGTGCCGCAACAGAATACTAATGAAAAGACACCGATATGGCGACCATCCTTTCGATGCTTTTTCATTTGAGGACATAAAATTCTTTACATAGAAAGGAAGTATGCAGCGTGAACGAAGAGCAGAACACGCAGCAAATCACGCCCGAAGAGCAACCAAAAGAAAAGAAAACCTCCGCAGTCAAGAGAGGACTGTCTACGGTCAAGATCGGCACGGTGATCCGCTGGGCCGTGATCCTCGTTATTTTCCTTTTGATAACCAACCCCGGACTGATCCCGTTCCTGCCGCAGAGCGTGCGAGAATCGGTCAGCGGGACCTGGCAGCGCATCTTCGGCGACGTCAGCAAGATCGCCGATACCTTCGTTCTGAACTGGGCGACAGTCTTCCAGGTGATCGCCATCATCCTGATGATGCTCCTTGTCACCTCGCTGCTTCGCTTTATCATCCAGCACATTCACGCGAAAAAGCCCAAGACGAAAAGCTTCCTCACTTTGCTCCACAGCGCGCTGAGCTATCTTGCCGTGATCATCGGCTTTTTCTGGTGCCTTTCCACCCTCGGCGTGAACCTGACGACGATCCTCGCCAGCGTCGGCGTCTTGGCGCTGATCATCGGCTTCGGCGCGCAGAGTCTGGTAGAAGACCTTGTGACCGGTCTCTTCCTTGTCTTTGAGGACGAGTTCAACGTCGGGGACATCATCGAGGCGGACGGCTTCCGCGGCACGGTGGAGAGCATCGGCATCCGCGTTACCTGCCTGCGCGATCTCGGCGGCAACGTCAAGATCATCAATAACTCCGATATGCGCAATATCCTGAACCGTTCCAGTCGGACGAGCTGGGCGACGACGACGGTTTCCGTGGCATACGGCACGAAAATCGACGAGCTGGAAGCAAAACTGGCGGCGTTCCTGCCGGAGATCCGAAAGCAATACCCGGAAATCTTCCTGAAAGATCCAAAGTATGCCGGCGTGCAGGAGCTTGCGGACAGCGGCATCGTGTTGAAATTCGGTGCCGCCGTGGACGAAAAGAACATCTACGCCGCGCCGCGCATTCTGAACCGAGAACTGCTGTTGTTCTTTGACAGAACCGGCGTACAGATCCCGTTCCCGCAGGTCGTCGTCCATCGTTCGGAGGACTGATTTATGGCGGGAAACAACGGCTTGCCGCCGGAAGAGCGTCTGCCGGAAGAGAATCCCGCTCCGGCGCCCGGCATCTATCCGCCGCCCGAAGAGGGAAGCTCTGGAAATACGGAGAGCGACAGAGCGGAACGCGGAGGCACCGGAAAGGCTGCCCTGCAGAAGACGAGAAGCGCGCTGCTGCTCGCGGCGGCGGGAGCTGTTCTCTGCGGCGTGATGTTTGCCGCGCCTATGGAGCCCGACGCTGAGGCGGAGCCGCCATCGCTAACTTCCGAAACCGAAACGGATATTGTACCGACGGAGCTTGTCACGACGGAAACGGAACCGGCCGTGCTTACGGACGCGGAACGGCTTGTTTCCGTCGGCACGTGGAAGAACAGCGCCGCAAGCGAGTGGGTACACTTCAATGAAAGCGGCACCGGCTGGTGGTATGACGGAACCTATTTCGGACGGATGGTCTGGGAGGAAACCGACGACGGCGGCGTCACGTATGAAGCGGGGATCGCGTATCTCGGCGCGGGACTGAAGCTGAACGACGAGCACATCCCCGAGAATGAGGGAGACTGCCTGCACAGCGCCTATGAGAGCGGCAGCATCGACCTGCTTTCCGACGAGGACCGCTTTACCTGTCCAGGCTTGCGCTTCGGCGCAGGTTCGTATCTGCCGGATGATACGATGATCAACGCTGCCGTAATGGACGGTATCTGCGGAAAGACTGCGGCGGAGCTGGCGTCAGGTTCGTGGCATATGCAGGAGATCAGCGACCTCGGTGTTCCGGTCGCGCCCTCGCTGGAAGGTGGAAAGTCAGAAATCTATACCGATCTGGTATATGTGCAGAGTTTGGATTTCTCGTCCGGCTCGATCAGCTTCGCGACAAGGAACAGCGGCCTGCTTTGGCGCGAGGACTGGACCTTGTCCGGAGATTCCATATTCGATGGCGCTTCGGACACGCTGGACACATCTTTTACGCTCCGGAATGGGAACGAACGCGCAAAAGCGATCCTTGACTGCAATCTTGAAATCATTTTTGGCTATTTCAGCGACCTCCATCCCGGAGACATCGAGTATAACAATATGCACTTCCTCTGGGGACGTAATATCGGCTCCGGTCCGACAGCGGTTTATCTGCTCATTACAAGCGCCGGCGTTCGTCTTGGTATCGACTGCATTGACTTATATCCGGATAATTATACGCTCCTTGCGCAGGATTAACGCCTGCCGCGTTCTCAAACTGCAAACTGATAAAATGTCCCCCGGAACACCCTCTGATCAGCTGACAGAATAAAAACATTGTAAAATAGTGTAAAAATAGTGTAATATAATAAACAACGAGCATTTATCAAGCTTCGTCAACGAGTAAAACAAAGAGAACAATTAAATAAATAACCATAAAGAGTGCGCGAGGGACAAGCCTGTTGACCGCACAGCAACCTGCCGTCTGGTAAGGTGCTAAAGCTTGACGCCGTATGGCGGACTATGGAACGATTCTGACAGCCTCTTTATGGAAAAGCATAAGGAGGCTTTTATTATGAGTTGGAAAAGTGATCATCACGTTGTATTTCATGTGCCGCACGACGGGGCGCAGTTCCCGCCGGAGCTGATGAGCTCGGCGTGCATACCGCAGAGAGAGTTCATGAGATATCACGAAACTATGCGTGATACAAGTGTCACGCTCATGATCCCGGACGGGTACAGGACGGAAGAACACAGCGTAGTTTTTCCCGTGAGCCGGCTGCTGTGTGATGTGGAGCGCTTTATCGGCCCGGAAGAGGTGATGGAGCAGTTCGGGATGGGCTACTGCTATGAACGGGCCTTTGACGGCCAAAAGATAAAAAACGTGACCGAAGATCTGAAGCGCAGGACCCGCATCTATTATGACGGCCACCACAAGCGGCTGGATGAGATCTGCATGAAGCATGAAAAGATCCTGCTGATAGACCTGCACAGTTTTTCGGATGAGATCGTCCCTCTGCATTTTCTAAAGGACGGAGAGCCGACGCCCGGCATCTGCATCGGGACAGACCCGGGATATACGCCCCGCGCGCTGACAGAGGCGGCAATGAAAGTCTTTGGTGAAGCCGGCTATAGTGTAAGGGAAAACTATCCTTACACCGGCTGTCTTGTGCCCAATGCCGTCATGAGCGGACGGACCCGCTGCAGATGTGCATCGATCATGCTGGAGATCAATAAGAGGGTATACTGCGATGAAGCCGGGAATGCGGTGCATCATGAACTGGAAAAGCTGCAGGGTTGTATTAGCGGCGTGCTTGCCAATATCAGCTTGTGAATCAGTAATCAATAAAAGAAAAGATACCGGAAGCGACGTTCCTGCGTCATTTCCGGTATCTTCTGCAATCGCGGAGAAGAAGGGATTTGAACCCTTGCGCCGCTATTAACGACCTACTCCCTTTCCAGGGGAGCCCCTTCGGCCAGCTTGGGTACTTCTCCGAATAAAAAAGCAATATTTAATTGCCGAGAACATACTTTACACGATTTCAGGGAAAAAGGCAAGGACTTTCCGAAAAAATATGTCCTTTTTTTGGCTGTTCTGATATAATATACCGGTCCCGCAGCTGCGGGAATGAAATACAGTAATAAAACGGAAGGCTGATATGAAAAAGGACCTTTTTACAAAGAAAAATATCTGTACCGTCCCGAACCTGCTCACTCTTGTCAGATTTATCCTGATCCCTTTTATTCTCTGGGCTTATCTGAGCGAGCATGACTACAAGCTTGCGATCATCCTCATAGTGGCTTCGTATCTGACGGACGTGGCTGACGGCTTTATCGCGAGGCACTTTAACCAGGTGTCGGACCTCGGCAAGATCATCGATCCGGTGGCCGACAAGCTCACGGAAGGAGCGATGCTGATATGTCTGATGAGCAGATATGAGCTCATGGTCTGGCTTGTGGCGGTATTTGCCTTCTCTGAAATCCTCAAAGCGGTCGAGGGCCTCATCGTCATGAAGGTGGATGGCAGCATCAACGGCGCGAACTGGTTTGGAAAGGTGTTTACATTCCTGCTGTACGTGACCTGCATCCTGCTGATACTCTTCCCGGGCATCGACAGGACGGTGGCAAATGTCCTCATTATCGTCTGCATAGTCAGCTGCATCCTGACGATCACGAGCTACACCGTATTCTATATCAGGCTTCTGAAAAATAAAAAAAAGGAGCAGGAGTAACGCTCCTTATTCAGCGAATATCCTGACGGTCTTCCCACGGCGCCGGGTCTGTGCCGTAAAGCAGATCGTGCTCGGCAAGGCGATCGCCCTCGTATCGCAGCAGCATGCGGAAAAAGCCGCTGCCCCGCGCGAGCTCATCAAAAAACAGTTTATCCCCCTCCCAGATCGGGAGATCGCGGACCTTGTCTATAGGCACCCACTCGAGGGTGCCTTCTTTGCATCTATCGGGAGGCAGCAGCCCGCCCGTGAAAGCGTCGGCTGTATAGAGGTACATGTATTCACCCTCCCACACATCTGACAGAAACGTCACCACGCCCCGCAGCCGGTAGGAGGTGAGAGTCAGCCCTGTTTCCTCGCGTACCTCGCGCAGCAGGCACTCGTCCGCGCTCTCGCCCGGCTCGAATTTTCCCCCGGGGCCGACCCACTTATCGTGATTCAGATCGTTTTCTTTTTTGACGCGGTGCATCATGAGCCAGCAGCCGTCTTTTTCTATGTAGCAGAGAGTAGTGTTTTTCATCGCAGCCTCCGATACCGATATTTTATGACGCATGCGCAAAGGCTGCAACCGCGAATTTCAGTTTATAAAAATCAGGGGTTATAATAGGCCGCGATATATGTTACAATGTAATGGCCTGTATGGGCTTGTTTGCGTATGCAAAAACACGCGGCGGGAGAGGACTGTTCCGGTGATAAACGAAAAAAAAGTCCGTCTTATGACAAAGGCGGAAATGATCAAAAAACAGAACAGAAGAGAGCTTTTTAACACACGGAAATTTTTTGCTTCTGATTTCGTGACTTTCGGGATGCTCAAGGCTGCCGTGGGAGCGACCATCGCCTACGTTTTCGTAGTCCTTCTGGTTTTTCTTAACGAAGCTGACGCGCTTTTGTCCGAGATCACGGTGACTGCGCTCATAGATCTTGCGGTGCGATATGTCAGGGTCTATGCCCTGATACTTGTCGTCACCATGATCATATCGGTCATCATCTGGTACAGGATATACAAGCGTTCATCTGACGCGCTCAGTCAATACAGAGAGGTGATACGTGAGCTTAACGAGGAAAGCGGGCAGTAAAAAATGAACAGATTATTGGGTTTCAGACAAAAAATAAGACAGTTTTACGCAAAGTGGGAGCCGTGGATCGAGCCGGCGCTCAAGGGCCTCACCATGCTTCTGATCATACTCGTAATGAACGCGCATGTCGGTTACTCCCAGACGCTGCAGACCTGGAATGTGGTCCTTCTGACTGTGCTCGTAGCCGCGCTTCTGCCGTGGAGAGGACTTACCTTTATCTCGGCGGTATGGCTCCTTATAAACATGCTCGCCCTTTCGTGGGAAGTTGCTTTTGTCACTGCCGCGCTTGTCGCCATAGCTGCCGTCGCGCAGTACATCTTTCTGCCGGGTTTCAGTCTGGCAGCCGTTCTGATACCGGTGGCTTTCTGCTTTAAGATACCTTTCGTCATACCGCTCGTGCTCGGGCTTGTAGGCGGAACGCTTACATTTATTCCCGCATCCGCGGGGGTACTGATGTACTTCTTCCTTGCGGGTATCGAGAAAAACTCAGATATCTTTATGCGCACGACCGGATCTGCGGCCGGAGCGCTCGAGCGTTTTCCCCAGATCATTTCGATCCTGCAGGACAATGACGTGATGCTTATCAGCATTATCGCCTTTGCCGCCGCGGCGGTCATCGTATCAGTTATCCGCAGGATATCGACGGATTACTCGATGTATATAGCGGTCGCTCTCGGAGCTGTCGTAAATGTTATGATATTCCTGATAGGGGGCTTTACCTCTGATGCAGCCATAGATTATGCCGCCGTCTTTATCGGAAGCATCTTTTCGCTGATCATCGCCTTTGCGGCTGCCTTCTGGCTGGTCGCCGCCGATTATGCTCACGCGGAGTATCTCCAGTATGAGGATGAGAGCTATGTCTACTACGTCAGAGCGGTCCCCAAGATCAAGATCGCGCAAAAATCAGTAAAGATCCACGATGTATCCGCTCAGGATGATTTCGAGGAGGAAAACCGCGATATAGAGGAGGCACTCAAGGCCCTTGATGCCATAGACGAAGAAGAAAGGAAAAGGGACAGCAGATGAGCGCCATAATCGATTTCTTCAAAAATCTCGGGGTTACGACCTTTTCCATGGGTGTAAGCGATGTGATCGAGATACTGATCATCGCTTTTGTCCTGTACAAGCTCATCATATGGATGAAGGAGACGAGGACCTGGGCTATCCTCAAGGGCGTGCTTGCTCTCGCTCTCTTTATCATTCTGGCCGAGATCTTTGAGCTGAACACGATTTTGTACATAGTCGAGCACTCGCTGGATGTCATAGTGCTCGCGCTGATCGTCGTGTTCCAGCCGGAGCTGCGCTCGACGCTGGAGCGAATCGGCAAGGGCCGTATGATAAGCACGATATTTGCCGGAAAAAGAAATCCTTCCGATGAGGGCTTTACCGAGGTGGTCGAGGATGAGCTGATAAAGGCTTCCTATTCGCTGGGACAGGCCCGCACCGGCGCGCTCATAGTCATCGAACGCGAAGACAATCTCGACGATTACATAAAGACGGGTATAAAGGTAGACGCAACCATCAGCAGTCCTCTGCTGATCAATATTTTCGAGCACAACACGCCGCTTCATGACGGAGCGGTGATAATACGCGGCAACCGCGCTGTTTCAGCCACATGCTACCTGCCGCTGTCCGCGAGCAACTCCATAAGCAAGTCCTTCGGTACCCGGCACAGGGCGGCTCTCGGACTGGCTGAGGTATCAGATGCGGTCATCATCGTCGTATCTGAGGAGACCGGCCACGTTTCCGTCGCCGAACAGGGAGAGCTGAAGGATAATCTCAAGGTGGACGAGCTGAGGCAGATCCTGGACACGCTGCTTGAAAACAGCGAGGATACAGGCTCGCGTCTGGCATTCTGGAGGAGGCACAAAGATGAAAGAAAAGATTCTTAAAAACTGGCCGTTGATGCTGCTTTCTCTGGTGCTGAGCTTTATCGTGTGGTTTGTAGTGATACAGGCTACGGATCCCCAGACATCAAAAAGCTTTTCGATTCCGATCGAATTTACAAATGAGTCGATCATTGCCGAACGCGGCATGGTCGTTACGTCCGTGGGCGCAGAGTCCGCAAGTATCAAGGTCAGCGGCGCGAGAAGCGTGATAAACGCGCTTGACGAGGACGATTTTTCGGCCGTGGCGGATTATTCGAAAATGTACCGCGACACGCAGGTGCCGATCACGGTCACGTCGCTCAACCAGAGGATCAAAAACTCTGATATCGAGCTGCGCAGCGCAAGCGTAGAGGTCACTCTGGAGAGTCTTCAGGAGGTGACCCGTGTGATCGAATACACGATCACAGGCGAGCCTGCGACCGGGTACGTAGTGAACAACGTTACGATCTCGCCGGATTCGGTGACTATCACCTGTCCCGAATCGTTCGTTCAGTACGTGCGTACCGCGAGGGTGGAGCTGGACGTGACCGATATGAACGATATGCAGACGGTCAGCGCTCAGCTCGGACTCTATGACGGCAATGACGACAAGATCGACGTGGACGCCGAAAAGAACATCAGCTGGAATACCAACGGCGTCGTCGAGGCGAAGATCGAGATCAGCAAGGTCCAGGCCGTCCCCGTGACTGTCAGCGTAACTGATACGGAAAGGGTCTCCGAGGGTTACGCCTATACAGGATATTCCGTGGATATTTCGACCGTAAAGCTGTATGGATCGAGGGAAAAGATCTCGACGATCTCGGAGATAAAGCTTCCTGATTTCAGCGTTTCCGGTCTTTCCGACACGGTCACAAAGGAGATCGATATAAGATCGCTGCTTCCCGAGGGCGTGGATGTCTACAAGGACAGCACGGTCGTAAACGTCACGTACAGAATAGAGAAGCTTGAGGAGAGGGAGATCAGCGTCCCCGCGTCCTTGATAAGACTGCTCAATACGGAAAACGGTCTGAGCGCATCCGTCAGCTCCGACAGCTCAAGGATCGTTATAAAAGGGCTTGCTGACGATATAGCCGCCGTGAGCACTGCGGATTTCGATATCAGTCTGGATCTTGACGGGCTCTCCGAAGGCGAGTACGAGCTTGTGCCCGACGTCGCAGTGAACGCCGAGGGCTGCGAGACGGTCTCCGTAAGCGCCGTGACGGTGAAGCTCAGCGAGAAACAGCAGGAACCCGCCTCCTCTGCCAGCCAGGGCGGCGGTTCGGATACGACGGGCGGAAACTGAGGCATACGGTGAAGAATGCAGAGAAATACAAGGCAGCTCCCGAGCCTGATTACAGTGAAAGGACCTGGCCTGAAAAACAGATAGAAAAAGCCCCGATCTGGTGCAGCGTCGATCTCAGAGACGGCAACCAGGCACTGGAGGAGGCTATGAAAATACCCGAGAAGGCGGAGCTTTTCCGCCTCCTTGTGGATATAGGCTTCAAACAGATCGAGGTGGGCTACCCTGCCTCTTCGACAGTCGAATACGATTTTCTCAGATACCTTGCGGAAGAACAGCTCGTACCCGACGACGTGACTCCCCAGGTAATGATCCCGTGCAGACCTGAATTTATTGAGAGGACCTTTTCGGCAATAGAAGGGTTGAAAAGATGTATCATTCATGTCTACAACCCGGTCTCCGAGCTGCAGAGGGAGATCGTCTTTGGACGCTCCAGAGAAGAGATAAAGCAGATGGCCGTGGATACGGTCGAAAAGGTGCGCCGGCGGGCCTTAAGCTTTGATGGCGAGCTGACACTTGAATACAGTCCGGAGAGTTTTATGGAGACGGACCGGGAATACGTCCTCGAGATCTGTTCGGCAGTCATAGATGCGTGGGGACCGGACGAAAAAAGCCCTGTTATCATAAATCTGCCCTCTACCGTCGAGCGCACTACTCCGAATATCTACGCCGACCGCGTGGAGTGGATCGGAAGGCATCTTCCAGGGAGAGAATGCGTGGTGCTGAGCATCCATCCGCATAATGACCGCGGCACGGGCGTGGCTGCCGCCGAGCTCGGGCTGATGGCCGGAGCGGAGAGGGTGGAGGGCACCCTTTTCGGAAACGGCGAACGCGCCGGAAATCTGGACCTTATCACGCTTGCCTATAACCTTTATTCGCGCGGAGTGGATCCGGGGCTCGATCTCTCGGATATCACCCGTATCGTCAGAACATATGAGCAGTACGTCGGGCTGACTGTACCCATGCGCCAGCCATACGCCGGAGCGCTTGCTTTTACGTCTTTTTCGGGAGCACATCAGGACGCGATCCGCAAGGGCCTTCATCACATGGACGAAAAGGGCGGCGGACACTGGGAGGTCCCGTACCTTCCGATAGACCCCGGCGATATCGGACTTGAGCGCAGCGTCCTCGTACGCATCAACAGCCAGTCGGGTAAGGGCGGCGTGGCCTTTGTCATGGAGGACGCCTTTGGATATTACATGCCCAGGCGCCTGCGCCAGGAGATGGGAGATATCATAAAGCCCATCGCCGCGGAAAAAGGCTCGCTTTCGGCAGAGGACATAATGGATATCTTCCGGAAAAACTATATCGAGCCGGAAGGGCCGTTCAGCCTCCGCAACAGACAGATCACAGAGCTTGGCAAGGATACGAGGATCCAGCTCACTTTTTCATACAATGAAAAGGTATATATGGCGGAAGCGCTCGGAAAGGGACCTCTTGAAGCGGCTGAGGCTGCCG
>CAMOQY010000038.1 GCA_946623295.1 uncultured Lachnospiraceae bacterium
TTCCCTGAGGTATCCCTTGAGCACAAAGCTGGCCTTGGGGTCAAGTCCCACAAAGGGCTCGTCCATCAGGAACAGCTTCGGTTCGTGTATCAGCGCGGCGATGATAGCGACCTTCTGTTTCATGCCGTGGGAATACGATCCTATCGCAGTGCCCAGGCTGTCCGCGATCTCAAGCTCCTCGGCGTACCGCTCCATGAGCTTTGTGCGGCGCGTCTTGTCCACTCCGAAAATATCCGCGACGAAATTGATGTATTCGCCGCCCTTCATATACTCGTAGAGGTCGGGATTGTCGGGCAGATATGCTATCATCTTTTTGCACGCGACCGGATTCGAGGCAACGCTCCTGCCGTCTATGGTTATCTCTCCGCTGTCAAAGGGAAGGATCCCGCAGCAGGATTTGATGGTGGTAGTCTTTCCGGCGCCGTTGCGTCCGATAAAAGCGTGTATCTCGCCTGCATTGATCTCCAGACTGAGATCGTCTACTGCTGTTTTTTCTCCGAATCTTTTGGTGAGATGTTCGATCTTAAGCATGATGCCTCCTGTAACTTTTTCGCTGCAGACGCCCCGGGATGATCCCGGAGCGCCGTGTCAGAATGATCATATTTTTTCAAGATGCCAGATATCGTTCACGTACTGCGCTATGGTCCGATCCGACGAAAATTTGCCTGAGCATGCCGTATTGAGGAGCGACATCCTGCGCCAGCGCTTCCTGTCGCGGTAAGCCGCGTCCACTCTCCACTGCGCCTCGTCATATGAGCGGAAATCCTTGAGGATAAAGTACGTATCGGGCTTCCAGCTCACATTAGTATTCAGCAGCGAATCATAGATGTCCCTGAAGTATTCGGCATTGTCCGGGCAGAAGGTGCCGTTCACGAGTGTCATGAGCACGTCTCTGATCTCCGAATCATTCCTGAAAATCTCCATAGGGTCGTATCCGCCCTCGCGCTCGTAGTTGATGACCTCCTGCGCCGAGAGACCGAAGGTAAAGCCGTTTTCGATGCCGACTTCCTCGAATATCTCCACATTCGCTCCGTCCATGGTGCCTACGGTCACTGCTCCATTCAGCATGAACTTCATATTGCCCGTGCCCGAGGCCTCCTTGCTGGCCGTGGATATCTGCTCGCTGACATCGCTCGCCGCAAAGATGATCTCCGCATTGGAGACATTGTACTCCTCGATAAAGACTACCTTGATGCGTCCGCGTACCGCCGGATCGTTGTTGACGACAGAGGCAACGGCATTTATCAGCTCGATGGTGAGCTTGGCCAGACGGTAGCCCGCAGCGGCTTTTCCGCCGAAAATAAACGTGCGCGGCACCATGTCCAGATCCGGATTCTGACGGATCTTGTTGTACAGATAGATCACGTGAAGGATATTCAGAAGCTGGCGCTTGTATTCGTGCATGCGCTTGACCTGAACGTCAAAGATGGAATCGATATCCACATCCACGCCGTTATGCTCTTTGATATACGCCGCAAGGCGTTTTTTGTTTTCACGCTTGATATCGGCAAATTCCTGCAGGGCCGTCTCGTCGTCGGCACAGGCCTTGAGCTTTTCAAGCTGAGAAAGATCGGTGATCCAGCCGGTTCCGATCCTTTCGCTTATCCACGAAGAAAGCAGCGGGTTCGCGTGGAGCATAAAGCGTCGCTGCGTAATACCGTTGGTCTTGTTGTTGAACTTCTCCGGCCACATCTCATAGAAATCATGGAACTCGCGCTGCTTGAGGATCTCGGTATGAAGCCTTGCCACTCCGTTTACGGAAAAGCTTCCGACTATGGCCAGATTTGCCATGCGGACCTGCTCGTTGTAGAGGATGGCCATATGCGCGACCTTGCTCTCATCTCCCGGATATCTGCTGCGTATCTCGGCGACAAAGCGCTTGTTGATCTCGTCGATGATCATATATACACGGGGCAGGAGCCTCGCAAAGAGCCCGATGGGCCATTTCTCGGAGGCCTCGGCCATGATCGTGTGGTTGGTATAGGCGCAGCAGTGCGTCGTGACCTCCCAGGCGTCGTCCCAGCTAAGTCCGTACTCGTCTATGAGCAGGCGCATCAGCTCTCCGACAGTCACGGTCGGATGTGTGTCGTTCATCTGGAAAACTACCTTTTCGGGGAGCTTTCTGATGTCATCATGGGTTTCCATATAGCGCTCAAGCGCTCTCTGAAGGGTAGCGGAAACAAAGAAATACTGCTGCTTGAGCCTGAGTTCCTTGCCGGCCTCGTGCTCGTCGGCGGGATAAAGCACCTTGCACATGGTCGCCGCCACATTTGCGCTGCGGGCGGCAGCCTCGTAATCTCCGCGCCCGAAGGCGTCCAGCTCAAGCTTGACTATAGGCTCTGCATTCCAGATACGGAGGGTATTTACTACGCCATTGCCGTATCCTATAACGGGAGTATCATACGGGACAGCAAGCACCGCGTCATAGCCCACCTGTGAAAAATGAGGCTCGCCCTTCTCGTCAAAATCATACTTGATGGAGCCTCCGAAACGGACCTCCTTGGTATGCTTTTCCTTGCGGATCTCAAAGGGATTGCCTGCGGAAAGCCAGTCGTCTGGAACCTCCTTCTGAGCTCCGCCTTCTATCTTCTGCTTGAACATACCGTACTGATAGCGGATGCCGCAGCCGTAGGCCTGATAGCCGAGCGTAGAGATCGAATCCAGGAAGCAGGCGGCAAGCCTTCCCAGGCCGCCGTTGCCAAGAGCCCAGTTGGGCTCCTGATCCTCGATCATATTCAGATCGACGCCGAGCTCTTCCAGAGCTTCCCTTACCGTATCATACGCGCCGATAGCGATCAGATCGTTGCCCAGCGCTCTGCCCATAAGGAACTCCATGGACATATAATAGAGCATCTTGCGGTCCTCTGACTTGGCCTTCTGCGCCGTTGCCACCCAGTCGTCGGCTATACTCTCGCGCACGGCCAGGGCGACGGCATTAAAGATCTGCTTCGGCGTCGCATACTCTATCGTCTCGTTGTTGCTGAGCTTTACCAGCTCGCGTACTCTTTGTTTAAATGTTTCTTTATCAAATGTCATATTTTTATTCCGATTGCAGCGGGCAGCGCCCATTACAATTTTTCAACTCCAAGCTTCACTTTTTCGCCGTTGATATCCCATTCCTTTGTATAGCCCGCAGCGCCGGTTTCGCAGCGGTCAGCCATGACCTCGCCGAGGATCTCCTTGCCGCGCTTTGCAAAAAGCTGCTCTATTTTGGCGCTCCCCTCGTATGTCACAGCGATGTGGTCCATGACCTCAAAGCCTGCTTCCTTGCGCATGGTCTGGATCTTGCTGATGAGCTCTCGTATCATTCCTTCCTCGATCAGCTCCGGAGTAAGCTTTGTGTCCAGAGCGACCGTGGTCTCGCCCTCGGTCATGGACACATAGCCCTCCACCTGCTTCGTATCGATGAGAAGATCGTCCTCCGCAAGCTCCGCGACGGTACCGTCTGAAAGAGTAAGCTTCAACAGTCCGCTGCTCCTGAGCTCATCCATGGCCGCATTGCCGTCGATCTCAGCCAGCAGACTGCGGATCTCTCCGAGCTGCTTTCCGAATCTGGGGCCAAGGGTCCTCATCTGAGGCTTGAACTGATAGGATGTCAGCGCTCTCGCGTCGTCGATATACGTGACGCTCTTTACATTGAGCTCATCTCTTATGATATCCGTATAAAACTCCGGCAGCGCCGAGCCCGCCTTGATATACATCCCGGCGATGGGCTGACGGTTCTTGATATTCGCCTCGTTGCGGCAGGCGCGTCCCATGACGACGACCTTGAGCACCTCGTCCATATCCCTCTCAAGCTCCGGATCGATCATCGACTCGTCAGCCTTCGGGAAGTCGGCGAGATGTACGCTCTCGGGCGCATCCGCAAACGATGTGCGGACGAGATTCTGGTAGATGTCCTCTGTGATAAAAGGCACCATCGGAGCGGAAAGCTTTGACAGCGTCACAAGCGCGGTATAAAGCGTCATATAGGCGTTTATCTTGTCCTGCTCCATGCCCGAAGCCCAGAATCTTTCACGGCAGCGGCGCACGTACCAGTTTGAAAGGTCATCCGTAAACTGCAGCAGCGCCTTCGCCGTCTCGGGGATCATATAATTATCAAGGTCTTTGTCCACCTCTTTGATCAGGCTGTTGAGCTTGGAGAGAAGCCAGCGGTCCATGACAGGGAGCTTGTCGTATTCAAGCTTATAATCGGCAGCGTCAAAGCCGTCGATATTGGCATAGAGCACAAAAAACGCATATGTATTCCAGAGCGTGCCGAGGAACTTGCGCTGTCCCTCGACAACAGCCTTGCCGTGGAAGCGGTTGGGCAGCCAGGGCGCGCTGTTTATATAGAAATACCAGCGGATCGCGTCGGCGCCGTAGGTGCCGAGAGCCTCCATGGGATCCACCGCGTTGCCCTTACTCTTGCTCATCTTCTGTCCGTTCTCATCCTGGACATGTCCGAGGACTATGACGTTCCTGTAAGGGGCCTGATTAAAGACAAGCGTGGAGATAGCCAGCAGACTGTAGAACCAGCCTCTGGTCTGGTCAACTGCCTCGCTGATAAAGTCCGCGGGGAAATTCTTTTTGAAAAGCTCCTCGTTTTCAAAAGGATAGTGGTACTGCGCGAAAGGCATCGAGCCTGAGTCAAACCAGCAGTCAATGACCTCGGGCACGCGATGCATCTCGCCGCCGCACTTCGGGCACTTTATCGTTACCGCATCGATATAAGGTCTGTGAAGCTCGATATCCTCGGGGCAGTTGTCTGACATGGAGCGAAGCTCCGCAATGGAGCCGATGCTGTGACGGTGGCCGCAGCTGCACTCCCATACGTTGAGAGGCGTGCCCCAGTAACGGTTACGGCTGATGCCCCAGTCCTGGATATTTTCGAGCCAGTCGCCGAAGCGTCCCTTGCCGATCGTCGGAGGGATCCAGTTTATCGTATTGTTGTTCCTGATAAGGTCATCCTTGACCTCGGTCATGCGGATGAACCAGGACTCTCTCGCATAGTAAAGCAGAGGCGTTCCGCAGCGCCAGCAGTGAGGATAGCTGTGCTCAAAGACGGGAGCCGCGACAAGCAGTCCGGCCTCATCCAGAGCCTTCAGCACCATGGGGTCGGCCTTTTTTACAAACACACCGTCCCAGGGAGTACCGCCGCACATGCAGCCTTTGCCGTCCACGAGCTGAACGAGCGGCAGGTCGTATCTGCGGCCTACCTGAGCGTCGTCTTCACCGAAAGCGGGGGCGATATGGACGATACCCGTACCGTCGGTAGTAGTGACGTAGTCCGCGCAGGTGATATAGAAGGCCTTCTTGCCCTTCGTATCTGCATAAGGGAAAAGCGGCTCGTATTCAAGACCTTCGAGCTCGCTGCCCTTATAGGTCTCCAGGATCTCATACTCGCCCTTGATATTGGCGGACACGAGATCGCGGGCGAGGATGTATCTGTCATCTCCGCTCTGTACCTTGACGTATTCGATATCGGGATTCACGCAGAGCGCGACGTTGCTGGGCAGAGTCCAGGGCGTTGTCGTCCAGGCCATAAACCAGGTGCCGTCCTCCATGCGGCTCTTAAACCGCACCACGGCAGAGCGCTCCTTGACGTCCTTGTAGCCTTGCGCGACCTCGTGGCTGGAAAGAGGGGTACCGCAGCGCGGGCAGTAAGGCACTACCTTAAAGCCCTTGTAAAGCAGGCCTCTGTCATAGATCTTTTTCAGCGCCCACCATTCCGACTCGATGAAGTCATTTTCATAGGTAACATACGGGTGCTCCATATCGGCCCAGAAGCCTACCTTGCCGGAGAATTCCTCCCACATGCCCTTGTATTTCCATACGCTCTCCTTGCACTTTTCGATAAAAGGCTCGAGACCGTACTCCTCGATCTGATCCTTGCCGTCAAGTCCGAGCGCCTTTTCGACCTCGAGCTCTACGGGAAGTCCGTGAGTATCCCAGCCTGCCTTCCGGGGGACGTTGTACCCTTTCATGGTGCGGTATCTGGGGATCATATCCTTTATTACACGCGTCAGCACGTGTCCGATGTGCGGCTTTCCGTTTGCTGTGGGCGGGCCGTCATAAAACATATATTCCGGACCGTCTTCGCGGTATTTCATGCTCTTTTCAAAGATCTGATTCTCCTGCCAGAACTCGAGTACCTTGGCCTCGCGCTCGACGAAGTTCATATCTCCGGTAACTTTCTTGTACATATCTGTCTCCTCACGTTCATCCGGCGGCAGAAAGGGTCTTTCTCCTCTCCGGCAATATCCGATATATTTTACTCTATTTGACAGTTCATTTCAACCTGTAACTTGTCAAAAGTAAGCATCTGCGCCCAATCCCGGCTGGCTTTCGCGGCAGTGATAAAAAGACAATGATCCGGACCGCTCCATACACAAAAACAACGGCAGGGGCATCCCGGGCTCCCGCCGCTGTTTTTCATCAGATATGCAGTTATTCTGCAAGCTTTTTCAGTTTTTCAAACTGGGTTACTGCCTCGTCATAAAGGGCAGTGTAGTCCATGTCCTTCTCAGCCCTAAGGCCATCGGAGATCTCGCATACAGGCCTGAAAACGGGCGTAAGTGAAAGATTCCCGCACGCTCCCTTCATGGCGTGCGCCAGCTCGAAGCCGCGCTTGAAATCCCTGGCATCCAGCGCTTCCTTCAGCGCGCCGAGCTTGTCATCCCCGATCACTATTTCGACCATCCTGAGGTAAAACGCCTCGTTATTCATGCAGCGCGCAAGACCTGTATCCACGTCCGCGCCGTACTCCCTGAGCGCATCAACTGTCAGCATTTTTGCTTTCCTCCATTTCTTTTTCTATAAACTGCTCGAACTCGTCAGGCGGAACGGGCTTTGAGAAATAATAACCCTGGATCACGTCGCAGCCTGCCTGCTTGAGAAGATCGAGCTGTTCCTTCGTCTCCACGCCTTCAGCCACGGTGGTCATGCCCATAAAACCTGCCACTTCGATCATAAGCCGGATCATCCGGTAATCCTTTTCACTCGTTGTGATATTGCGAACGAAGGCCATATCGATCTTGAGGACATCAACGGGGAGCGAAGCAAGCATGCTCAGAGAAGAATATCCCGAGCCGAAGTCGTCCATCTCGATACGGAAGCCGCTGCTGCGGAGACTGTTGACCACGCTTATGATATGGTCGGAATTGTCCGTGTAGGCAGATTCCGTGATCTCCAGCAGGAAGGCGTCGTTGGCTATACCCTCGGCTGCTGCGATGCTCCTGATCTCGTCTTCAAGACCCGGCTCGTATATATCCATGCGTGATATATTGACGGATACGGGGATGACGACGCCGTATTTCTCTTTCCAGATGCGCATCTGCTCCGCGGACTTCTTCCAGACATATTTGTCCAGCTTAAGGATCAGTCCGTTTTTTTCAAAAAGCGGGATGAAGGCGCCGGGACTGATAAAACCAAGCGCAGGGTGTATCCATCTGACAAGGGCCTCGGCGCTCGAAAGGACCGGACGTCCGCCGCGGATATTGTACTTCGGCTGAAAATATACCTTGAACTGCCCCTCCGCAAGAGCCGTATCCACTTCCCCCAGAAGCTGCTCGTCATAGAGCTCCTTTTCGTGCATCTTTGAGTCATAGAACGAATATGATGACGCATAGGTGTTCCTGACGGTCTTGCAGGCATTCTCAGCCCTGTCAAAGCATGCCTCCATGCCGGTGGACCTGTCGGCATTCTGATAGATGCCCATGCGCAGAGTGATCTGGATATCATCATCGTTCAGACGCAGGTCTTTGCCAAGCTCCTCCAGCAGGGCATCACAGTCGTCCGTGTGAGGGATATAAAGATAGAACTCTCCGTCGCTCCTGCCGGCATAGCCGCCGTGTTCGTCGGCGTAACGTTTTATCCTTCCCGCGAGGCGGCGGATCACCTGATCGCCATAGGCCCGCCCGTAGAGATCGTTGACGATATGCAGCCGGTTGATATCGATGGCCACCGCGTCCATGTCCATATCCGGGTTCAGGCGGCCGTGCATGTCAGCATACACGTAAAGGAACCCCTTGTTGTACAGGCCGGTCATCGAATCCTGCTCCGTTGCGCTCAGCAGGGAATTATCCTCGGCAAGCTTGATGGAGCGCCTGACTCTTGCCATAATAACGTCGGGCATGTCATAGGGCTTGGGGATGAAATCCACGGCGCCCAGCCTGAGGCTCTCTATCTCGGCGTCCTTTTCCGCAGTAAGCACGATCACCGGTATCCGGTGCAGCTCCGAATCGCTGCGGAGAATATCCAGCAGCTCGCGGCCGTCCATCTCGGGCATCAGTATATCGAGCAGCACCAGCGAGATGCGGTAGGAATTGGCACGCAGGATCTCGAGCGCCTGCCTGCCGTTTTCGGCATACATCACGTCGTATTCGCTGCCGACGATAAAACCGAGCATCTGGCGGTTGATCTCTTCGTCGTCGACGATAAGGACGTACCGTCTGTGATTAACGTTTACTTTTGAGGCTATAGGTTCCAATTATTTATCTCCCGATTTCATTATGAATCATAGAATACCGACCCGCCTGCCGTCAACGGCCGCTCAGCTCTCGGGTATTCAAAAAGCTCCGGCTTCCCGGCGTTTTCGGTCATATATGCGATAAATCTGCGGGCGTACCATTTCGCCAGAGGCAGGTTGTGCATAAGATAGGCACCGCAGCCCTCGGGCGTGGCGCCGGGCACCTCACCAGCGTCAAGGACAGAGCCGAATGCATTAAGCAGCAGGCCGCAGATCTCTTTGGGCGCGAGCGCTCCCTTGAGTATAAGATAAAACCCTGTCTGACAGCCCATGGGCCCCCAGTAGATTATCTGGTCCTTCCAGTCCGGATCATTTCTGAGGTATGTAGCTATGAGATGCTCGAGAGTGTGCATCGCCGCGGCATCTACGGCAGGTTCGACATTCGGTCTCGTAAGCCTCACGTCGTAAGTAGTGATCTTTTCGATGCCGATAGTATCCACCCTGCTGGTAAATATCCCCGGAACGATCCTTGTATGGTCTACGGAAAAGCTCGGGATCAGGTCCATTGCCTTATCTCCTTTTCTAAAAAATAAGGATGCCGCCCGGCACCCTCATCAACCATGGAGCATAGGGGATTCGAACCCCTGACCTCCACACTGCCAGTGTGGCGCGCTCCCAGCTGCGCTAATGCCCCGTGCCTGTAAAGTATAGCATATTTTTTTTATTTGGCAATAGTGAATTTTGAAAAGATTTATTGACAAAAAAGTGCCGAGGATGTATTTTTATAAGGCGTTTTCATGCGCTAAATCCATCATACAGAGAAGGAGGAGCATTCATGGACAGCAGTGGATCGACATCTGGCCGAAGTAGCAAGCCGGTACACTTATGCTCCATCAGTGTATCCGACTTCTGATCAAGGTTCATTTTTGTATCCCGCTATTATAAACAAATAGATGCGCAGTCTATGCTTTTGTTTCGCGCGCAAAAAAGGCGTGCGCAGCATGGGGCGCATATTGCATGGGAGGAAGAAAAATGGCTGAGCGCAGCGCAGTTACCATCGCCGGGACCCTCGAGGTCCTTCTCGGCGAAAAGAAATATTCTACTATCAGGGACATACTTGTAACGATGAATCCTGCCGATGTGGCGGGCGTATTCGAGGAGCTTGAAGACGAAAAAGTCATACCGCTGCTCTTCCGCCTGCTGCCCAAGGATCAGGCTGCGGAGGCCTTTGTCGAGATGGAGCCCGAGCATCAGGAACTTCTGATAAAGGGCTTCTCCGATTCAGAGCTGAAGGAAGTCCTCGATGAGCTTTACGTAGACGACGCAGTAGATATCGTTGAGGAAATGCCGGCAAACGTCGTAAGGCGGATCCTTGCCGCGGCTGCTCCCGAGATGCGCCGCGATATAAACGGCATCCTGCGCTATCCCGAGGATTCCGCAGGATCGATCATGACGACGGAGTACGTTTCTCTGCGTCCGGCCATGACCGTAGGCGAGGCCATCCTGCGCATCCGCCGCACAGGCGTGGACAAGGAGACTATCTATACCTGCTATGTCACCAAGGACCGCTATCTGATGGGTCTGGTAAGCGTAAAGGATCTGCTGCTGGCCCAGGACGACGAGACGCTGATCAGCGACATAATGGAGACAAAT